>CAZHSS010000185.1:0-766 GCA_964535205.1 uncultured Verrucomicrobiota bacterium | reverse complement strand
TGCGTACCGCCCTGCCCCCAGCCCGACTGCCCGCAGCGCCAGGCGTACACCCGCACGTTTTCCTCTCCCGCCTCCGCCAGCGTCACGTCGAGGATCCGCTGGCCCAGCGCCGCCGTCTCTTCCACCCGCGTTCCGATCGGTGTCTGGTAGCGCAGCATCATCCGTCCGTTGTCGTCTTCCGGGGAATACTCCGAACCCAGTTGCGTGAACAGTCCCACGCTGACGGCGAAAATGGCCACCGCCCCCGCCACCACGAGCCAGCGCCGCCGCAAGGCCCGCTCCAGCAGGCGCGAATAGGCCGCATCCAGCGCCTCGAACTTCGCCTCGCTCCAGCCGTGGAAGGCTTCCAGGAGCTTTCCCCGCGCCCGGCGTTTCGCCGGGGCCTGCAGCAGGCGCGAACCCAGCATCGGCGTCAGCCACAGCGCGCACACCAGGCTGGCCGTCAGCGTGGCCACCAGCAGGCCCCCGAGCTGCTTGAACATGATCCCCGCTTCGCCTTTCAGGAAAATCAGCGGAACGAACACCACGATGGTCGTCAGCGTGGAGGCGCTGATGGCGGTGCCCACCTCTTCGCTGCCGAACATCGCCGCCTCGCGCGGCGCCGTGCCCTTCTCGACCTTGGAGGAGATGTTCTCCAGCACCACCACCGCGTTGTCCACCACCATCCCCATGGCAATCGCCAGGCTCGACAGCGAGATGATGTTGATCGTCCAGCCCATCGTCCACAGGAAGATGATCGACAGAATCAGCGAAAACGGAATCGTCA
>CAZHSS010000184.1:0-3768 GCA_964535205.1 uncultured Verrucomicrobiota bacterium | reverse complement strand
ATACATATTGCAATAACTATACGGTTTCCTCCCCAGCCTCCCGGATACCTTGAATGCACCGCCACAGCTCCGCCGCGGCGGCGCGCGGGGACTCCGCCGCCACGATGGCCGAGACCACGGCAAGGCCCGCCGCCCCGGCTGCGCGCACCGCGTGCGCATTGCCGGCATGAATGCCGCCGATGGCCACCACCGGGATTTTGACGGCGGCGCACACCGCCCGCAGCCCGTCCAGGCCCAGCGGCGACGCCGTGTCGGTTTTGGTGGGCGTGGCGAATACCGGACTCGCGCCGACGTAGTCCGCGCCGTCCCGCTCGGCCTGCACCGCGTCCGCCACGGATTCCGCCGAAACCCCGACGATCCAGCCGGCCGGCGCCAGCCGCCGGGCCTCCGCCAGCGGCATGTCTCGCTGGCCCAGATGAACGCCGTCCGCTCCCGCCGCCAACGCCACGTCCAGCCGGTCGTTGATGATCAGCGGTACGCCGGTTCCCGCCAGGGCCGCTTTCACCGCCCGGGCTTCCTCCAGGAATTCCCGCGTGCCGCAGGACTTTTCCCGAAGCTGGACGCAGGTCACCCCGCCCTGCACCGCCTGCCGCACAATCTCCGCCGTCGGGCGCCCCCGCGACAGCGAGCGGTCCGTGACGAGATACAGGGAGTAATCCGCAGGGGCCATCTCATCCCTCCTGAATGCGGACGCCCTGTTCCAGTTCCTCCGGCGTCAGCGCATGCAAGGCATCCAGAAAGCGGATCATGAACGATCCCGGCCCGGCCGCGCCGTCCGCCGCGACCTCGCCCGCCAGCCCGTAATAGGCCAGCCCCGTGGCCGCCGCCGAGACGGGGTCGGCATCCACCCCGGCAAACGCTCCGATGATGGCGGTGGCGCCGCAACCCGTGCCGGTCACGCATCCCATCAGCGGATGCCCGTTGGCCACCCGCACCACGCGCCGGCCGTCGGTGACGTAATCCACCGGTCCGGTGATCGCCACGGGCACGCCCAGGTCCCGCGCCAGCGCGCCGGCCCGGGCCGCCGCCGCCTCCACCGTGTCCGCCGAATCCACCCCCCGGGTCCGGGCCGCGGCGCCGCTCAGCGCGAGGATTTCCGATGCGTTGCCCCGCACCAGCGACACCCGGACTTCGCCGAGAATCCGCCGGGCCGCTTCCGTTCGCAGGGTTGTGGCGCCGGCGCCCACCGGGTCCAGGATGACCGGCACGCCCAGCTCGGACGCCTTCCGCCCCGCCTTGAGCATGGCGGCGATCCAGGCGTCATCCAGCGTCCCGATATTCAGCACCAGGGCCTTCGCGTAGGCCACCATTTCCTCGACCTCGTTCTCCGCGTGCGCCATCACCGGCGCCGCCCCCGCCGCCAGCAGAATGTTCGCCGTGAAATTCATCACCACGTAATTGGTAATATTGTGCACCAAGGGCTTCTGTGTCCTGACCGCCTTCCGATTCGCGGCCGCCTGCGCGGCCCATGTGGATTCCGGATTCATGCCTGTCCTTTCGTTTTCATGGAAATCAGCAGATACATCGCCGCCGCCAGCGCCATGGCCGGAATCGATGCCCCGCCGGCGAAGCCTGTCTTCGCGCACGCGTGGTAGACGCCGAACCCGGCCGCCCAGGCCAGCAGGGCCCGGGGATTCACCCCGCCCGCATACCAGTACCGCCCGCGCCGATACAGATCCTCCGCCACGTAGCATCCGCGCTTCAGGATGAAATAGTCCGCCAGCACCACGCCGAACAGCGGACAGAACGCCGATCCGATGAACAGCAGAAACCCCTCGTATTTCGTCGCGTCGAAAAACAGCGCGATCAGCGTTCCCGCCACTCCGCCCAGCAGCACCAGCCCCCGCGTGCCCATCCTTGGAAACAGGCTCTGGGCCGACACCGCGTTGGAATAGATGTCGAGAAAGGTAGTCGTCAGCGTGGACAGCAGCACCACCAGCAGCGCGGGCACCAGCAGCCCGTGGCCGCCCATCAATTGCAGCAGCATGGATTCCGGCGCGCCCGAGCCGGTCGCCAGCGCCGCCACCAGCCCCACGGCATACATCCACGAGCCCACGATGAAATAGCCCCACCACGTTCCGCGGATCCCGCGCCCCGGCACCGCCGCATGGCGCGTATAGTCCGACACCAGCGGCATCCACGAAATCGGCATCGCAATCGCCAGGTCCAGCCCCAGCATGAACGGCATTGACGGCATCGCGGGCATGGCCAGCAGCTCGCGCCACCCGTAGGTCCTCAGCGCCAGCGCCGTCATCACGACGGAAAGCCCCAGCAGCAGCACCACGCCGATCTTTTGGAGAATTTTCCACGCGCGGCTGCCCGCCAGTGCCCAGAGCGTCGTCAGCAAGCCCAGCCCCACGATCCAGATCCCGGCGTGCTCCGCCCCGCCCGCCAGACCCGCCGCCGACTGCCCGCCGATCCAGAGCATCACCGCCGTCCAGCCCACCAGCTGCATCACGTTCAACACCGCCGGCAGCGCCGATCCCCGGTTGCCCAGCGCCCCGCGCATGCTGACAATCGACGGCACGCCGTGGCGGCTGCCAATCAGCCCCCCCAGCGCCATCGGCGTATTCCCCAGCAGATGCCCCAGCACAATGATCCCCAGGCCGGTCGCCAGCCCGAACGACACCAGCAGGCCCCCCGCCCAGATCTCCGACAGCGAAATCGCCGCCCCCGCCCACAGCAGGAAGAAATCCCATTCCCGCAGCGTCCGTTCCTCTTTGCCGATGGGTCCGTTGATTGACATGCCTCCGGTTCCTTTCCGGCGCGCCGGGGAGCCTGCCGCCACGGCATGCCAAAGCCGCGGTTCCATCGGAGAAACCACGGCTTCTTTCGAGCGATCCGCTGTCCCTGCGCTGGAATGATCCAACAGGTTCCAAGGGTTATCCCGCCCAACGGGAACTCTCAGCCCTCTTTCTCGAGGACACCCCTAGCGACCATTTATCGGAGCCGAAACTATCATGCCCTGCGTCCCAGTCAAGCCCGCACGTCGCGGCTCCGCGTCGCGGTCCCGGACCGCACACAAGCTCAACACCACTCACCCGCTGGCGCCCGGCGCCGGCCCCGGCCGGCCTGCGCTCAGGGGGCGGGCGCGGACAGCGCCGCCTCGATCGCCGCCGCCAGGTCCGGATCGCCCGGCTCCGTCCGGCTGCCGTAGCGCCCCAGCACCCGCCCGTCCTTCCCGATCACGAATTTGTTGAAGTTCCACGAAATGGCCCCGCCATGCTCGGGATGGAGTTTCTTATCCGTCAACCAGGCATAGAGCGGATGGATGGTTTTACCCTTCACGGAAATCTTGGCGAACATCGGAAACGTCACGCCGTAGGTCAGGGAGCAGAAACTCTTGATCTCGGCCTCCGTCCCCGGCTCCTGCCCCATGAAGTTGTTGGCGGGAAATCCCAGCACGGCGAATCCGCGATCCTTGTACGCCTGATAGAGCTTCTCCAGCCCCGCATACTGCCGGGTGAACCCGCACTTGCTCGCCACGTTCACCACCAGCAGCACCTGGCCCCGATAATCCGACAACGCCACCTCCCGGCCATCAATGTCCGTCATCGTGAACTCGTGAATGCGCTGCACCGGTTCCGCTCCTTCCGCCGCGCCCGTCGCCAGCGCCCCCGCCAGGACCGCCCCCGGAATCCACGACCGCCAGCTTCGATGCGCCGTCATGATTTTCATGCCTCTCAATCTACCCTATAACCCGCCGCCCGCAAGCCGCGCGGTCCGAGGTCGGAGGTCCGAAGAATCTGTAGCTGCGCCCGCCGGGCG
>CAZHSS010000183.1:0-3796 GCA_964535205.1 uncultured Verrucomicrobiota bacterium | reverse complement strand
GACGCAAATCCAGTTGGGTATGTGCACCGAATCGCAGATGCGCCCCCTCCCCCCCTTGTCGGCGTCAGGCACTGACCTTTTATTTTTGACATATGTTGTTGCCGGATTGACGGGGATGGCATGAACGGTATCTTGGAAGAGGAAGTGATCCCGTGAAACAAATCCGCCGCATCCTCCGACTGGCCGCGGGGGCGTGCCTCCTGCTGACGGCAGGCGCTGTCGCCGGCTCCCCGAACGCCTTCCGCACCCTGGTCGTCGTCAATACCCACTCGGATGATTCGGTGGAGCTCGGCACCTACTACGCGCAGCAGCACGGCATTCCCTCCCATCACATCTGCCCCCTCGGCATCGCCACAAACCTAAACATCGCCACCTCCAACGAGTTTCAAACCCTCCTGCGAACCCCCATCACCAACCACATCGCCGCCGAAAACCTCGACAGCCAGATTGATTTTGTCGTGCTGTGCGGGGCGTTTCCGACGCGCGTGGAAACCGTGGAAGGCGTCAGCGCCTCGCTGTTCTACGGCTTCCAGAATGCCCCCGGCTACAACGAAGGCGACATCGGCTGCAACATGCCCGATTTCACCTCCAACGCCTACTATCGCGCCGAGCGCGCCTTCCGCTCCGCCGACGGCTGGAACGAAACCAACGGCTTTATCGCCTTTCACCTCATCGCCTCCAACCTGCTCACCGCCATGCAGGTGGCGGATCGCGGGGCCGCCGCCCAATCCACCTTCCCCCCCTCGTCCTTCAATCTGCATATCCTCGGCAGCGCTGGACGCGGCGTCCGCGAAGCCCGCTTTGCCCACACCCAGTTTTCCTTCACCGCGCTGCCCGGCCTGCTCCCCCAGTGTCTCCTTGGCCCCTATCTCCAATACCTCTCCGGCAGCACCAATGCCATGGGCTATCACGACGGCTTCGGAAACATCCCGGCGGCCTGCCGCACCAACAACCTCTGGCTGCCGGGCGCGTATGCCGACCACATGACCTCCTGCGGGGGAATGATCCCAGACCCCTGCAACAATCAATCCACCGTTCTGGACTGGATGGAGATCGGCGCCACGGCCTCCTACGGCACCGTGGCCGAACCCTGCAATTACCTGGAAAAATATCCGGATCCCCTCATGGCCTTCTGGTACGCCCGCGGATTCACCATCGGCGAAGCCTACGCCATGTCGCTTGAAGCCCCCTATCAGGGTCTGCTGGCCGGCGATCCTCTCGCCGCTCCCTTTGCCGCCGGACCGCTGATCACCGTCACGTCGCCCGTTCCCTGGCAGATCGTCACCGGCTCCATTCCGGTTCACGTGTCCGCCGGCGCGCATCCCCAGGGAGTGCCGGCCGCCGCACTCGACCTCTACCTTGACGGCCGCTGGCAGGCCGCCCTGACCAACCTGGCCCCGACCCCCGGCAACGAACTCTCGGTCGTCGTCGGCAACCGCACCAACACGGTGGCGGTCAGCCCGGGCGACACCCTCTGCGATGCCGTCTCCAACCTGGCGGAAGCCGTCAATGCCGACGCTGCCTGCATCGCCTCCGCCCGGGCGTGGGGCGACCGCCTCGAACTGGTTTACAAAAACTTCGATCTCGCCGGCAACCATGTCCCGGTTTCCGCCTTTGCCGCCACGGGATCCGCCTCCGTCCTGACTCTCGGCACCGGCCTGGCCGCCACCAATCTCCACCCCAGCACCTACTTCGCCCGCAAACGCCTGTTCCTTTTCGCCCATACCAATGGGATTTCCACCAACGTCGCCAACGCCGGCGACACCATCACCCTCGCGATCACCCTGACCAACGGCGTCGCCGTTACCAATCAATTCGTCGCCACCGCCGGGCAAACCATCACCAGCCTGATCGAGCAGATCCAGTTTGCCATCAACACCAATCCCGTTCTCAAGGCCTCCAGCGGCGTCCGCTTCACCTATCTGGCCAACGGCATCGGCAATGTCCTGAATGACGGAACGCTCCTGGCCCGCACTGCGGGCCCCCGGGGCGGCACCAACCGGGTGGACTACACCGTCACGCCCGTCACCACCAACTACGGGCTGAGGACCAATTTCAATTTCTCGGGCTTCATGGACGACAATCCCGATGACGTCCGCCCGCGTGCCAACATCCTGTTCCACGTCAGACCCGGCAGCGGGGACCTGGAAGCCGCCACTGCCCTCGACACGATCGTCCTGGACGACGGCATTCACGTGCTGGATGTCATCGCCCGCGACGGTACCGCTGTCGCCGCTGCATCCCGTCTGTCTCTCCCCGTGGTCGTCGCGAACACCTCGCTCGTGCTGAGTGTCTCCTCCGTCCACGGCGACGGTTCCCCGCCCGCCGGGGTATTCATCCATCCGCCCGGCGCCGGCCTGACCAATTCCATTTCGGTCCCGGCTTCCTCCAACGGCACCCAGCTCGTCTGCACCGGCTGGGCCATGACGGGCAACGAACCGCTGTCCGGCTCCGGCACGAATTTCTCAATGACCCTGACCAACCACGCCGAGCTCACCTGGCTGTGGACCACCAACTACTGGCTCGATACCGAAGCCGGCGAGCATGGCACCGTCAATCTCCCGGACTCCTGGCAGCCCGGCGGCGTCTCCACCCAGATCACGGCCCTCCCCGACGCGTATTACGGTTTGGCGGAGTGGACCGGAGACGCCTCCGGCACGAATAATCCCCTGGACCTGCTGATGAACGCCCCCAAAACAGTGCAGGCAACCTTCACCGCCCTGCTGGCCACCAACAGCACCCCCCAGTGGTGGCTGGCCGGGCACGGCTGGACCAACGACTTCGACGCCGCCGCCACAAACGACGTGGATGAAGACGGCCGTTTCACCTGGCAGGAATATGTCGCCGACACCGACCCGACCAACGCCGCCAGTTTCCTGCATCCGCTCAGCGCAACGGGCACCGTGGATTCGCTGGTCATCGGCTTTGATCCCACGTCCACCGGACGCCACTACTGGATCGATGCCACGACGCTCATCGAATCCCCCGACTGGTCCAACCTCACCAACGCTCCCGGCACCGGCGGCCCTTGGCAGCCGGAATGGATCCCCCCCGCCACCGGCCTCCACTTCTACCGCGGCCGGGTCACCCTGCCCCCGTAACCCCCCGTCTCTCTGGAAACGAAAAAGCGAAGCCCGCAGGCTTCGCTTCCTTCCCGTTCACGATTCGGCGAACCGTCTCAGGTTTTCTCGCGGAACGTGATCCGTCCCTTGGTCAGGTCATGCGGACTGATCTCCACCGTGACCTTGTCCCCGGTCGTGATCTTGATGAAATGCCGCCGCATCTTCCCCGAAATATGCCCCAGGATTTCGTGCCCGTTCGACAGCCGCACGCGGTACATCGTCGCCGGCAGCACTTTCACCACCTCGCCGGATACCGTAATCAGATCGCTTTCCTTCGCCATAGGGCCACATAACTCCTTACTGCCAGCCAGAGAAGCTATCAGGACTCCCCCGCCCCATGCAACTGTTTTCACAGTGTGGGGGTCTGGAGGGGGTCTGGATCGGAAGACCCCCATGCCCTTGCGGCATGGGGGAATCAGGTCCGCCTGTTCACCGCCCCCTCCTCTCTTCTTCCTGCCCGGGATGTTGCAAACGCCGCCATCTGGGGTACGTTGCCCCCCATGACCCGCCCTTCCCATCTGGGCACTTCGCCGGTCCGCACCGACGCCCCGGCCAAGGTCACGGGTACGCTCCGCTACACCGACGATCTCGTCCGCCCCGGCACCCTCCATGCCGCCATCCTCGCCAGCCCCCACGCCCACGCCCAGATTCAATCCATCCACACCGCCGCGGCC
>CAZHSS010000182.1:0-3800 GCA_964535205.1 uncultured Verrucomicrobiota bacterium | reverse complement strand
AGGGTGGAGTGGGGGGCGATGGGTTCGCCGCAGGTGTCGCAGGTCTTCATGGGGCGGCCGGCGGTTCGGGAGCGAGACGGGAAAAGCGGCGCAGCTGGCGGCCCACCACTCCGAGGGAGATCAGAAAGGTCAGGGTATCGGAAGCCGGCGCGGCGTAGAAAATGCCTTCGAGTCCCCAGAACAGGGGGAAGACCAGAATGAAGGGGATGAACAGAATGACCTGCCGGGAGAGAGCCAGCAGGGCGGCGGGAACGGGTTTGCCGATGGCCTGGAACAGATGTCCGCCGGTGATCGGGAACCCGATGATGGGAAAGGCCAGGGTGAACACGCGCAGGGCATGCACGCCCAGGGGAATCAGGGGGGAGCCGACCGGAACGAACAGGCTCATGATCCGTTCCGGGAACAGCTGGCTGACGCCCCAGCCCAGCACCATCAGGACGGTGGTGGCGACGGCCGTGCTCCAGAACAGGTGGCGGACGCGGGCGAATTTCCGCGCCCCGAAGTTGTAGCCGATCAGGGGCTGGGCGCCCTGCGTGAGGCCGAAGACCGGCATGAAAATGAGGCTCATGAAGGCCATGAGAATGCCCATGACGGCGATGGCGTCGTCGCCGCCGTACCGGCCCAGGCCGCGGTTGAGCACGACATTGAGCAGGCTATTGGCCAGGTTCATCGCGAAGGGGGCAAACCCGATGCCGAGCATGGGCCAGACGATGTGCCGCCATTCCAGGCGCAGGTGGCGCCGCTGGAGGCGGGTGTTCGCGCCCGGCGACAGGAAGTAGGCCAGGCACCACGCAAAGGCCAGCCCCTGGGAAATCACCGTGGCCCAGGCCGCGCCGGCGATGCCCCAGCCGAAGACGAAAATGAACAGCGCGTCCAGGACCACGTTGGCGGCGGCTCCCGCGATCATGGAGGCCATGGCGACGACCGGGTGGCCGTCGGACCGCGCAAAGTGCGCCAGGCCGTGGCCGGTGGTGGACAGCGCGGAGCCGGCCAGAATGATGCGGGCATAGGTCCGGGCATGGGGCAGGAGTTCTTCGCTGGCGCCCACGATCCGCAGCAGGGGATCCAGCCCGGCCAGGGCGGCCAGCGAAGCCGCCAGCGGAACGAAGAACAGCAGGCCGAAGGCGTTGCCCAGGATCCGTCCGGCCTCTTCCCGGCGTCCTTCGCCCATGCGGATGGAAAACAGCGTGTTGGCGCCGACCCCGACGAGGATGGAAAACGAGACCATGGCCATCATCAGGGGGAAGCTGAGGGTGACTCCGGCGAGCCCGTGGGCGCCGACGCCGTGTCCGATGAACATGCGGTCCACGATGTTGTAGAGCGCATGGACCAGCATGCCGACGATGGAGGGAATGGAAAACCGCAGCAGCAGCCGCAGGATGGGCTCCGTGCCGATGCGGCTGGTGCTGTCGGCTGCGGGAGCTGAACTGGAGGGGGCGGGGTCCATGGGGGATCAAATCCGGCGCTCACTTTACGCCTCCGCCCGGCAATGGCCAACCGCCATTTTGCCGGGCCGGAGGTGTGCGAAAACCGTTGTGGGACGCGGCGCGGACGGGTAGGATGTCCCTATTCGTGGAAAGAAAGACAACAGCGCATGACGATGCATGAATTCTTGAAGACCCGGCGCCTGCTGATGGACGGGGCGATGGGCACGCAGATCCAGGACCGCCATCCCGGCGCCGAGGCGTGGGGGGCCTATGACGGCTGCAACGAGTGGCTGAACCTGTCGGCGCCGGAGATCATCCGCGACATTCATGCGGCGTATTTTGCCGCCGGCAGCGACGCCGTGGAGACGAACAGCTTCGGCTCCTCGCCGGTCACGCTGGGGGAATACGGGCTGTCGGCGCGGGCGAAGGAGATTTCGCGGGCCGCGGCGCGGATTGCGCGGGAGGCGGCGGACGCGGCGCAGGCGGCGGACGGGCGGCCCCGGTTTGTGATGGGGTCCGTCGGGCCGGGCACGCGCCTGGCGACGCTGGGGCAGGTGTCGTTCGACGAGCTGTACGGGGGGTATCAGGAGCAGATGGGCGGCCTGCTGGAGGGCGGCGCCGACGGGCTGATCGTGGAAACCTGCCAGGACCCGTTGCAGATCAAGGCGGCGGTTGCGGCGGCGATGCAGGTGATGGGGACGGCGCGCGACAAGCTGCTGTATGTGTCGGTGACGGTGGAGACGACGGGGACGCTGCTGGTGGGGTCGTCCATCTGGGCGGTGATGGCGGCGCTGGAACCGTATCCGATTGACGTGCTGGGCATGAACTGCGCAACGGGGCCGGAGGCCATGCAGCTGCACCTGGAGGCCATCGCCCGCCAGTGGCGGGGCTTCATCGGCTGCATGCCGAATGCGGGGCTGCCGGCGCTGGTGGAGGGTGCGGTCCAGTATCCCCTGGGACCGGAGGCCTATGCGCAGGCGTTTCTGCCGATCGCGGAAGCCGTGGGCCTGAACGTCATCGGCGGATGCTGCGGCACGACGCCGGAGCATATCCGCCGCCTGCGCGCCGGTCTGGGCGATGCGGCCGCCCCGGCGCCGCGCCGGGTCGCGGCGCCGGAGCAGGTCGCCAGCCTGTTCTCGCCGGTGGACCTGACGCAGGATCCGCCGCCGCTGTACGTCGGCGAGCGGGCGAACGCCACCGGATCGAAGAAATTCCGCGAAGCGCTGCTGGCCGAGCGGCTGGACACCGCGTTCGACCTGCTGGTGGAGCAGGACGAAGGCGTGGCGCACGTGCTGGACCTGAGCGTGGCCTATGCCGGCCGCGACGAGCGGGCGGATATGACGGCGCTGGCGGCGCGCGCCGCGCGCGAATGCCGCCTGCCCCTGATGGTGGACAGCACGCAGCTCGACGTGGTCGAGGCGGCGCTGAAGCTGCACGGCGGGCGCATGCTGATCAACTCGATCAATTTCGAGTCCGGCGAGGAGAAGGCGGAGGCGCTGGTGGCTTTGGCGAGGCGTTTCGGGGCCGGCCTGGTCGGGCTGACCATTGACGAGACCGGCATGGCGATGACGGCGGACCGCAAGCTGGAGATCGCGGGGCGGCTGATCGCTTTCTGCGAGGCGCGCGGCCTGCGGCGCGGCGACCTGCTGCTGGATGCGCTGACGTTCACGGTCTGCAGCGGCGACGGGACGCTTCGCGACGCCGCCCGGGAAACGATCGAGGCCATCCGGCGCATCAAAAAGGAATTCCCGGGCGTGCGCACGATCCTGGGGCTGTCGAACATCTCGTTCGGGCTGAAGCCGGCCGCGCGCAAGGTGCTCAATACGGTGTTCCTGGACCGCTGCGTCAGGGCCGGGATGGACGCGTGCATCATCAATACGGCGGCGCTGGTGCCGCTGACGGACCTGGCGCCGGAGGCCGTGCGGCTGGCGGAAAAGCTGCTGGACAACGAGGCGGCGGACGGCGACCCGCTGGAGAACTACATCCGCCATTTCGAGGCGGCGGAACCGGAGGCCGAGGCGGCGGCGGCCGCCGCCGCGCAGACCCCGGCCGAGCAGGCGGCGACGGCGCTCGTCAAGGGCAAGGCGGCGCTGCTGGAGACGTGCATTCCCGCGCTGCTGGCGGAGATGCCCGCGGAAGACATTCTCAACGGCCACCTGATCCCGGCCATGAAAGAGGTGGGGCGGCTGTTCAACGACGGCATCCTGCAGCTGCCGTTCGTGCTGAAATCGGCCGAGGTGATGAAAAAGGCCGTGGCCCATCTGCTGCCGTACATCGAGGCCGAGAAGGCCGCTGGCGGTGGCAGCGCGCGCACGGCCGGGCGCATCGTGATGGCCACGGTCAAGGGCGATGTGCACGACATCGGCAAGAACA
>CAZHSS010000181.1:0-3809 GCA_964535205.1 uncultured Verrucomicrobiota bacterium | reverse complement strand
CTACATTGAAACTAGCTATCTACAGCGGACTCACTCGTGGACGGTATCAACAAATGTATCAGAAATTATGATTACGTACTTATTCCGTGATCATCAGCGAGGGATCAAGGGGCGTGAAGTCGGTGTCGTCGTCTCACTGACTGAGCCGGAACAGATTTCAAAAACATGGTATGGGGCGTTCAACGCACCACAGGAGGAACGGGTATATTCAGACTATATGGCATTAGAAGATGGAACCTATTATCCTCGAAAAACCATAATCCGGAAATGGCTTCAGATTGATGAAAAACCTATTCTTGTAGAAGAAGAGACGTACGAGGTCTTGGGTGAAATGATTGAATTCGCTCCGCCGGCTCCCGATGCTCCGTGGTTTGATTGGCACTATTGGGATGACCGCTACAAAGTGAATGAGCAGAATAGCAACGGAGCATCTCATTAGGAGAATCGATTCGGCCTCATTACGCAAAATGGGAGTCGCCATGCTTCCCAAGATGCTGAAGCCTGTTGGCGGCGATGATGAACGTGGTGGCCGTGCCTGACGAGTTCACGGATTATCAGGATTTTTGCGGGTGCAATCTCATTTGCGCGGACCTGAAAGAAGTGAAACCGAATGAATTCTTCGAAGAAATCAGCACTTAAAAAGATGCTTCAACAATGCCAAATGCCCTGAATAGGTCCTCGGAACGCGTTATCCTTCACATGGTCTGTTGGCTATTGATCGCAACAGCCAGCCGGGGGCAGGGGCCGCTGGCGATTGCGAATGGAGTCTCACCGGAGCCGGAATGGTACGCGTCTTCCTGCGCGGCCAAACTGTTTCTGTACGGCGGGTGGGGATATGAGCGCATTCTCAACACGACGGAACGGATCGTGCAGGAACGGATAGCGCGATACGAGCTGAGGAACAAACGTCCTCCCCCCCTGGCGGGAATCGTAACCGAGTATGAGCGTGCCAGGCCGCTTCTTGAGTTCCTGACCAATCGATACCCGAAACGGGTTGAGTCATTTCTGGCGCCGGATGACGATGAATACATTGCCCAGCATATCTGGACAACCATGTTGCTGAATTATCAGGACGGAGAGCGGCGCATTGTTCGTCCGCGGGACATTCGCACGTTGTTGTTTGTCGGGGATGTGGTTCAGCCGGTTCTGGCGGTTCCTCCAGACAACGTAGAACGGCATCAATTTGCCGATGCCCAAATGGTGGAAACCGGTGCGCGGCTGTTTCTGGAGTCAGCGGATCAGTGGGAGGGCCGGCTGGAACGGTTGCAGCATCCGAACCCGCAGTTCAACAGGCGGGCGCATGAACGGTTCTGGTGGTCTTTTTGTGCGTATGTCGGGATTCTGCGGTCATATGATCCGGCTGCCGCGGTGGAATACGTGGAAGACATGGTGATGCTGCGGAACGGAAACCTCCACCGATGGCTATGGGATTCGGAATATTTTGCGGGAATTCGTGAAACCTACGCTCCTGACTCAAGCAATCAGTTGTGGACTCATCCCCGCGAGGTTCTGATCGGACTGATTACAACCGTATTGCCGGATCAGATTCCTTCCCTGTTGGATCTTACCGGGAAAGCTCTTCTCGACATGACAGATCGGATTATCACGAGCCCTGTTTTATTCGATGCCCGTGTGGCAGTCCTGTCCCCCGGAGAACGGCTTGAAGGGGCGGGCGGGCTGGCCGCCAGGATCCGGGGTGTGGAGGAGTATGCGGACAGGTCTGTCATGGGCGACGAGGCAAGGGTCCCCTATGAAATCAACGAGGCCGTGCCCGCCGCGTCGGCGGAAGAACTGAGAAAAGCGCTGATGAAATGGCAGTATTATTTTCATCTGCATACCCGCATGCTTCAGGAGCAGGGCCGCGGGGGGTGCGCATGGCTGGGCGTGCTGATGGAAACGCGGCTGCCGATCCTGGAGGCGATCAGGATGATTGTCTCGAGTCGGGAAGCGCAGGCCTCCGATGTCGAATCCAACTACAAGCGGGCGAGTCTCAAGCTCCAAGAGGCGGAAGGATGTGTCCAATATGGGGAGCATCTTCCTGAATATAAAAAACACATGCAGGAAACCGCGACTGAAGTGATAGACAGCCTGGTGCGCGATGAGGGGTATGAGCCCGAATTGCGGGACCTGGCCATGCGCATATCCATGAAGTGGGGGGAGGCGAGGCAGAACGATCGTCCGGGGGATCGGATGATGTGGGACGACTGGCAGCGGAAAATCCATCAGTTGGAATATGGCCAAGACGAAAACTGGCCATGACTCCGGCCGGGGGCGGCGGTGGGGGGAGTAGAAGACGGGTTACACGGAGAGGGCGTCGCCGGTGCGGATGAACAGGAGGGTGGCGGCGATGCGGTCGGGGGGCAGGCCGAAGAGCCGGGCGACGGCCTGGCGGTAGTCGTCCATCTGGGGGCGGTGGCGTTCGGCGTCGGCCGTCTGGTCGGTTTTGAAATCGAAGAGGTGGGCGGCGGTCGGCCGTCCATCGGGGCCGCGTTCGAGGTGCAGGCGGTCGATCTTGCCGGACAGCCATCGGCCGTCGAGGACGGCCTCGAAGGCCTGTTCGCGCAGCAGGTCCACGTTTCCGTCGGGTTTTTCCAGGAAGGAATGGCAGCGGGGATTCTGCAGGAACCCGGCAGCGAGCCGGGCGGCGGCCGGGTCGGCGTCGCCGAAGTCGGGGAGTTCGCCGGGAGCGAGCCATTCGATCTGTTCGAAGAGTTCATGGACGCGGGTGCCGAGATCGCGGGCGGCGGCGCCTTCGGGGCGGAAGATCCAGCCGGCTTTGGCATCGCCGCCGGCGTGATCCTGCGAGGCGATGCGGGCCTCCAGCGGGGGGGGGGCGGGCGCGGCGGGCAGAGAGGCGGCCTCCAGCGGCGCAGGGGGAGCGGCGTGGGCGTCGGATTTTCCGGCGGGAGCGGGCTGGCGCCACCAGTCGGCGTTGCCGGTTTCCCAGACGGGCTGTTCGGGGTCGGGCGCCGCGCCGGGGGCGAGGGTGTTTTGCAGGACGTTATCGAGGCGGAGGGTGGCGGATTTATCCGCGGGGGCGGTGGTGACCAGGTAAAGGGCGCGGCGGGCGCGGGTCATGGCGACATACAGCAGGCGGAGTTCCCCGAGGGCCTTGGTGCGGCGGTCGGCGGCGTATTGCGCGGCCAGCGGCGGTTCGGATTCGATGACGTCTGTTTCGGGCGCGGCGAGAATCCAGTCCACGGGGGGGACGGGATCGAGACTGTCCTGCTCGCGGACGAGCAGGGGGGCCTTGCCCCGGGACAGAATGCCGTCGCGTCCAAGCGAGGGCAGAATGACGATGTCGAATTCCAGTCCCTTGGCCTTGTGCATGGTGAGGATCTGGATGTTGGAGCCGGTTTCGTCGGCGGGGATTTCCTGGGCCTGGACATGGGCACAGAAGCGGAGGGCGGTGGGGTCGGGCTGCCGGTCGAATTCGGCGGCGACATCCATCAGGGTGCGCAGGCGGGCGCGTTCGAGGGGGGCGGCATCGAGGTCGAGGCCGGCGGCGAGGCGGGCGACGAATCCGGCGTAGCCCTGTTCGCGGATGAGGCGGGCGTGGTCGGCCAGCGCGGGGGGATCGAGGCGGACGGTTGCGGCCAGCGGCGACATGGCGACATGGCGGCGGGCGAGGGAGTCGCCGGGATGCTCGACGAGCCGGGCAAGGGCGAGGATGGCGGGGAGCAGGGCATTGTCGAGCAGGGGGGCGTTGCCGGCCCAGCCCGCGCGGATGCCGCATTCGGCCAGGCGGTCGAGCAGGGCGCGGCCTTCGGCGTTGCTGCGGGCGAGCAGGGCGACGGAGTAGCGGTCGA
>CAZHSS010000180.1:396-3814 GCA_964535205.1 uncultured Verrucomicrobiota bacterium | reverse complement strand
AGAAACCCGGATTGGGAGCGCGGATCATGAGCAGAACATGGATGTTTGGGTTGGTTTTCATGCTGGGAGCGGCGGTTGGAACCAGCAGTTCCGGCGCCATCCTGGGGGAATGGGCGCTGACAGCGGACGGAGCGGGAACCAGCGCAGAATCCGGCAAGGTCACGGTGGGGGATTTTGTCGGGGGGTCTGGGATAAATGAAATCACATTTGGTTCGTCTGGAGCGTGGGCAACAGGGTGGACGGCTAATTCATCACCTGTTTTAACGGATTATTTCGAGGTGTCCATTGCTCCTCTCAGTGATTTTGGGCTTGTTGTCAGCGAAATAGCTTATAGTGAACGACGGTCAAAAGCGGGACCGTTAACGTATCAGGTGCGTTGGTCTACCAACAATTTTGTATCCTATACTGTTTTATTGACCGAAACCCTGCCGGACAACGACAGTGAAAGAACCCATTCCATTCCCAATTTATCTATCTCAATTCCAGAAGGACGGACTTTTAAGGTTCGGTTTTATGCCTATCAGGTTGAGGATAGCGGCGGCACATGGCGCATTAACGCCAACTCCTTGAAAATTCTGGGAACGGCGATGTCCCTGACCGGGCCCCCGGTCGTGGGTTTTGTGCCGGGCAGCGGGGTTCAGGTGCATGTCAGCAATACCCTGGAGGTGGCGGTGTCGGTGTTGCCGACGGGCACGATCACGGACTGGTGGCTGGATCCCGTTCCCGGCGGAAGCTACAATTTGGCGGGAAGCACCTTCACCTTCACGCCGGTGGCGGCCGATGATGGCGGAACCCATACGCTCTCTGTCGTGGCCAGCAATGCTTACGGGATGTCCACCGGGACGCTGGACATCGCCGTGACGGAGTATCTGCCGCCCGGGACTATGGAGATTACGTTTGAAAACGATGGGGAAATAAAATCTTCGTATAATCTGGGGTCGGTGACATTGAGCGGTGAGGTCTGGATCATGGATCAGGCGCGAATTGGCGACACGGCGGAGGATGTCAAACTGGGGAGCCGCGCGGCATGTTTTGGCAGTTTTTATCCCGCCTATATGGTTTCTTCCAATAAATTGCTACCAGCCGGGTTGGGATCCATTTCCTTTCTATATGCCCAATATGGCGGGGATGAGACGGCCGAAGCTTTATTGGTGGAAGTGGCTTCAGATGCCGAAAACGGGCCTTGGTTGGGAGTCGGACGCGTGGATGCAAACGGCATAACCGTATTAACGCCCTTTGAGGCCACGGTTGAGGTCAATGAGCCGATGTATGTGCGGATACGGACTGATTATGTTCCGGATCTGGGGCGCGTGAACGTGGACAATATCATCATTACCCCGTACCAGGCGCCGGAATACTCGGAGTACGAAGAATATCTGCTGCAGTACAACGTGACGCCGGGGGATCCGGGGACGGCGCCGGACGAGGACGGCTACAGCAACACGAACGAGTTCGACAATCTGACCAATCCCTACGACGCCGACCATCATCCATAGGGGGGGCGGAATTGTTCGGCCGGAGGGGAGGATGGGACGGGGGGCCGGTCAGGTGGCCTGAAGGGCCCGGGCAACCAGATCGCGCGCGGCGGTCAGGGCTTCGTCCAGTTTGGAGGGATCTTTGCCGCCGGCCTGGGCCTTGTCGGGCTTGCCTCCGCCTCCGCCCCCGGCCATCTTGGCGACGGCGCCGACCAGCTTGCCGGCATGCAAGCCCTTGGCCTGGGCGGCGGGCCCCGCGTTCAGCACAAAGGTGATCTTGCCGCCGGAAACGGCGGCGAGCAGAATCACACTGTCGGGGGTCTGCCGGCGCAGGCTTTCCACCAGGGCGCGCAACGGTTCGGCATCGAGTTCGCCGGCGGATTCGATCAGGACGGGAATGCCGCCGACGGGAGAGAATTTTCCGGCCAGGGCGGCGCCTTTTTCGAGCGCGCTTTTCTCGGCGGCGGCCTTGAGTTCCTTTTCCAGGCGATGGGTTTGTTCCATCAGGGCTTCGACGCGCGACGGGAGATCGGCGGGGCCGATGGACAGGCGCTGGGCGAGGGCGGCGAGGATGGCGTGTTCCTGCGCGGTGTGGTCGCAGGCGGCGAGGCCGGTCTGGGCTTCAATGCGCCGGATGCCGGCGGCGATGGAGGTTTCGGCCACGATCCGGAAGGGGCCGATGTCGCCGCTGCGGGAGACATGGGTGCCTCCGCAGAGTTCGCGGGAGATGCCTTCCGTATCCACGACGCGGACGGTGTCGCCGTATTTCTCGTCAAAGACGGCGATGATGCCGGAGCCGGGGACATCCTTGAGGGGGATCTCGTAGGTGGTGACCGGGGCGTTGGCGATCACGTACTCGGTCACGAGGCGCTCGATGGCGTCGAGTTGTTCGGCGGTGAGGGCTTCGAACCAGGTGAAGTCGAAGCGGAGGCGGTGGGGATCCACGTAGGAGCCGGCCTGCTTGATGGAGTCGGTGCCGAGGACTTTGCGCAGGGCGGAATTGAGCAGATGGGTGGCGGTGTGATGGCGCATGATGGCCCGGCGGCGGGCTTCATCCACGGCGGCGGTGACGGATTCGCCCTTGGCCAGGGCACCGGCTGCGAGCCGGCCCTTGTGCAGGATGATGCCCTGCGCGGGCTTGCGGGTGTCGGTGACTTCAAAGCGGGCACCGCTTTCCGTCGTGACAACGCCGGTGTCGCCCACCTGCCCGCCGGATTCGGCATAGAACGGAGTCGCGTCGAGAAGGATTTCCGCCTCTTCGCCTTCGGCAAGGGTGTCGGCAATGTGGCCGTCCGCGAGAATAGCGACGACACGGGCGGGGCCGGAGAGGGTGTCGTAGCCGGTGAACGCGGACTGGATGCCCTGTTCGACGAAGCGGGCGACGAGATCGTTTTCGGCGCCGGAATTGTCCTTGCGGGCGGCGCGGGCGCGGGTGCGCTGTTCGGCCATGAATCGCTCGAAGGCGGGGGCGTCGATGGCGAAGCCCTTTTCGGCGGCCATGAGAACGGTAAGGTCGAGGGGGAACCCGTAGGTGTCGTACAGCTTGAAGGCCTCGAAGCCGGGAAAGGTTTTTTCGCCGGACGGCTCGAGGCGTTCGATGACGTCGTGGAAGTGGGCGATGCCGCGGTCCAGGGTGGCTGAGAAGGATTCCTCTTCGGCGCGCAGCGCGCGGACGATTTCGGATCTCCGGGCGGTCAGTTCGGGGAAAAAGCCGCCCATCTGCTGTTCGAGGACGGGGAAGAGTTCGCAGAGGAAGGGGTTCTTCAGCCCGAGGGTGCGGCCGAAGCGGGCGGCGCGGCGCAGCAGGCGCCGCAGGACGTAGCCGCGGCCGTCGTTGGAGGGCATGACGCCGTCGGCGATGGCGAACGAAAGCGCGCGCAGGTGGTCGGCCACGACGCGCATGGCGATGGCGGTTTCGCCGTCGGCATAGGGGATGCCGGCCA
>CAZHSS010000180.1:0-386 GCA_964535205.1 uncultured Verrucomicrobiota bacterium | reverse complement strand
GTCGAGGGTGCCGTCGGACTTGCGGTTGTACTGCATGAACACGTTGTTCCAGATCTCGATGACCTGGGGAGTGCCGGCGTTGACCATCTCGGGGGTGCAGCCGTTTTCGGTCAGGTCGAAATGGATTTCGGAGCAGGGGCCGCAGGGGCCGGTTTCGCCCATTTCCCAGAAGTTGTCTTTTTCGCCGAAGCGCAGGATGTGGTCGGGATCCACATCGGTGCAGGTGCGCCAGATGTCGGCGGCCTCGTCGTCGGTGGTATAAACGGTGACCCAGAGGCGGTCCTTCGGCATTTTCCAGACCTCGGTCAGGAGTTCCCAGGCCCAGGGGATGGCTTCGCGCTTGTAGTAGTCGCCGAAGGACCAGTTGCCGAGCATCTCGAAGAAGG
>CAZHSS010000179.1:0-3832 GCA_964535205.1 uncultured Verrucomicrobiota bacterium | reverse complement strand
CCGGAGCCTTGGCGTAGGCGGATGTCCCCTGACCCCGTCCCCCCCTCACCTCGACTCCATCCGGTAGGATATCGGCACCTCCACGGCAAAGCCCTCCCTCACCTGCCCGTCCCCGAGGGGACGCTCCGCCGCCCGCCGCAGAATGCCCCGCGCCCCCTCCGCCAGCGCCGCCGGTCCGCTGTTCTCCAGTACCTCCGCTCCGCCGATCCGTCCATCCGCCCCGATCTGCACCCGCAGCCGCACCGTTCCGCTTTTCCGCGCATACCGGGCCGACCCCGGATAGTACTTGCTCTGCTCGATGCGCCGGCGCAATTCCTCCAGCCAGGCATCCCGGATTGCCGCTTCCTCCCCCGCCGCGCCCTCCGGTTCCGGCATCACCTGCACCGCCTCTGAAGGCGCCAGCTCTTCTTCCGGCTCGACCGGACTCTCGGGCGGCGGCAATTCGGCCTCGGGCTCGGGCTCGGGCGCCTCCTCGATCTCCAGCTCGGATTCGGGCTCCGGCTCAGGCTCGGGTTCGGGTTCGATTTCCGGTTCCGGCTCGGGCTCCACCGCCGCCGCCACCTCCGGCATGGGCGCCGGCGCCAGCCGCAGCACCATCTCCGGTCTCAACATCACTGCGCCCGGAGCCGGAGCCCGCTCCCTCCCCGGCCCGAACGCCGCCGCCAGAACCGAAGCCGCCAGCGCGGCCAGCCCCGCCAGCGTCCCGAGCCAGTCCCCGGCGTCCGGCGACCGCCTATTCGCTTGTCGCGGTGATAAGCACATCGTTGCGTCCGGCCGCCCGCAGCCGATCCATCACGCCGACAAACGCATCAAACGGCGCCGCCCGGTCCACCCGCAGCTCCACCGGCCCCTCGCTGCCCGCCAGCCACTCCGGCAGCGTCTCCACCTCCACCGCCTCCGGACCGCGATGCAGCACCCCGCCGGCATCAATCGCCAGCACCAGCCGCGCCGGATCCTCCGGCACCCGCTCGGCCGTGCCCGCCTCGGGCAGCGCCACCGGCAGCACCGGCGAACTGAACGTCGAAGCCAGAATGAAGAACAGCAGCAGCATGAACACCACGTCAATCAGCGGCGTCAGGTCCAGCTCCGTGCCGAAATCGTCGTCCAGAAAGCCCGGTTCCATCTCACGGCTCCCGGCGGCGGTCCGGCGGGGCCGAAAACCGGCTCGAGTATTCCATCAGCTCCACCTGGAACCCGTTGATCTGCATCCGGAAAAAATAATACAGGCACAGCACCGGCACCGTGATCACCAGCCCCATGATGGTCGTCGTCAGCGCCTCCCAGATGCCCTGCGCCAGGATCGCCGGGTTCACCATGGATTGCCCCGCCACCACCCGGAACACCCGGGAGATCCCCAGCACCGTCCCCAGCAGCCCCAGCAGCGGCGAGATCACCGAAATCAGCCGCAGCAGCGTCATCCCCCGGTTCACCGCCCGGAAATGCTTGTGGAACTGAAACGCCAGCTCCGCACGCAGGTCTTCATGCCCCCGGCACGCCGCCCTCACCGTTTCCGAAAAAATGCGGATCAGCGGATTCCCTGCCCGCGCGCCGGCTTCCGCGTCCAGCCGCGACGGATCGCGCAGCAGCCCGGCGATGTGCCGGCGGAACGCCCAGCCCGTCCAGCCCAGATACACCGCGTTTTTCACGCATAAATAGATCGCCACGGCAGCCACCGCCGCCAGCGCCACCCCCGCCGCCCCCGTCGTCTCGTAGAATTGCATGCCGTTCATTTGCTCTACCCTCTTTCTTCCGTACAAACGCCGGAGAGCGCCCGTACGATCAGTTCCACCAGAAAATAATTCCACCGCCGGATGCCCCGGACCGACCGGCTGCGGCGCCAGGCCGCCCCGGCCGCCCGCCGCAATCCGGGCAGTTGATCGAGCGCACGCGCCACGTCGCGCCCGTACACCGACTCCTCGCGGCGGCGAAACCGCCGAAACAGCGCCAGGCCCAGCGGTCGTACCGCCAGCATCCATACCGCCAGCACCACCCCCGCCCGGGCGAACACCCGCAGCCCCCGCATCCAGCCCTCGCCGCCGGGCTGGCTCCACACCAGCACCGCCAGCAGCGCCGCCAGCACCACCCCCGCCTTGAACGGCGTCCGCCGCCACCACCGCTTGCGAACGCCCACCGGCACCGCCGGCACCCCTTCGGCCTCCTCCGGCAGCTCCGGCAGCGGGTGCTCCAGCGCCCGGGCAATCCGGGCCGGGATGCTTCCCGCCAGCCCGCCTGTGATCAGCCCTGCCACCGTGTAGTAGCCCAGATAGAAAAAAAGGAACCAGCCCGTCGGCGACGCCCCGCCCGCCTCCGCCCCCAGCTTGTCCAGCAACCACCGCCCCACCGCATCCACCGATTCCCACAGCGACCGCCCGTACAGAATCGTCATCACCAGCAGCTTCTGCACCGCCCCCTGCCACAGTGCCAGCAGCCCCAGCATCAGCGCCCCCGCCCGGATGGACGGCAGCAGGCCGAACAGCGCCGCCCCCGCCAGCCCCTGGAACGCCACCGAGGCATAAGCCGGCAGCGGCGTGTGCGGACTCGCCGCCGCCTTCACCAGCAGCACCACCACCGTCGCTTTCAGAATCGCCTTCGCCCGCCGCTCCGCGAAAAACGCGATCAGCGCGATCAGCACCACCGCCGTCGAACCCACCACGATCCCCGTGAACGGCACCCGCAGCGCATGGATCAGCCCGCCCAGCCCCGCTTCGTTCAGCGCCCACAGCGCCGTCAGCCGCTCCACCGCCCGCGCGCGGTCCACCGGAAGGGCGCGCCCTGCCCCGAAAAGGGGCTCCTGTTCACGGGTAGGGCGAGGCGTCCCCGCCGAGCCGGGCTTTCGGCTCACCCGGAGGGTTCGCCCTACCTCGGGGATGGAATCCGGATCACGGGTAGGGCGAGGCGTCCCCGCCGAGCCGGGCTGTTGGGCTCCGCTCATGCGCCGCCCGTCTCCCACGTCAGCATCGCCCACACAAAATCGTGCCGGGTCCGCGCCGTGCCGTCGGCCCCTTTCGGCAGCCCGCGGTAACAGGCGCGCAGCCGCCGCTCTTCCTTTGCCGTCAGCTCCCCGATGCGCCACCGCACCGATTGCACAAAATCCTCCGCCGACGCATAGCCCGATCCGCCCTCCGACCGGATGAAATCCACCGTTGCCGGATATCCCATCTGATAGAGAATGTTCACGGCGTAGATGTAGCCCGGGCGCGGCGTCAGCTCCCGGCCCAGCAGCTCCAGCACGTCCCGCCCCAGGTAGCTGCCCCCCGCGTGGATCGTCGCCGCGCACCGCACCCGCGCCCGCCGGGTCATCTTCTCCAGCGCCCCGCGCAGATCTTCCACGCCCAGCGCTCGCGAACACACCGCCAGATCCACCCGCGGCACCCCGCGCCAAGCCTCCGTCCACGACAGCCGGTGCACCGCGATGTTGCCGACCCCCGCCCGGCGGCGCTCCCGCTCCAGCTGCCGCAGCATCTCCGGCGAAAAGTCCAGCGCATGCACCTTCGTCAGGCGCCGCGCCAGCGGAATCGCCAGGTTCCCCGTCCCGCACCCGATGTCCAGCGCCGTACGCACCCCCGTCAGATTCAGCCGCGACAGAAACGCCTCGTTGTAGTCGCTGTCCCGCACCTGACGGCGGCGCCGCTCCGCCCGCCCGTCCCAGTCCGCGCTCGTCCGCGAACCGTACGACGACCGCCGGCACTGCTCCCGGTACAGCTCGACGAAATCAATCTCCCGGAAGACATCGCCCCCCGGCCCGTCCGCGGTTTCGCTGATGGTCTTCTGAATTCGTTTCATTCGAGTCATTCCCGGTTGGCGGTTCGGCTGTCCCATGGCCCACGACCCT
>CAZHSS010000178.1:0-3851 GCA_964535205.1 uncultured Verrucomicrobiota bacterium | reverse complement strand
ATGCGGATCATGTCGGGGTCGAGGCGGGCCATCAGCGCGGCGGTGTCTTCAAATTGGGCGGCGGTTTCGCCGGGGAAGCCGACGATGATGTCGGTGGAGAGTCCGGTGCCGGGGATGGCGGCGCGGATGCGGCCGATCAGGGCTTCGTATTCGGCGACGGTATAGCCGCGGCGCATGGCGGCGAGGACGGCGTCGGAGCCGGCCTGGACCGGGACTTCGAAGTAGGGGCAGAGGCCGGGGGTGCCGGCGACGGCGGCAATGAGCTCGGGGGTGACCCAGCGCGGATGGCTGGTGAGGAAGCGGACGCGGGTGATGCCGGGCACGCGGGCGGTGCGGCGAAGCAGCTCGGGCAGGCGGATATCGCCGGGGCGATCAAGACCGTAGCGATCCACGATCTGGCCCAGCAGGATGACCTCGCGCACGCCGCGGGCGGCGAGGGCCTCGACTTCGGCGAGAATGTCGGCGGACGGGCGCGACCGTTCGCCGCCGCGCCGGTAGGGGATGACGCAATAAGTACAGGCGTGGGAGCAGCCCAGCACGACGGGGACGTGGGCGACGATGCTCCGGCCGGTTTGGGAGTCGGGCAGGGGGGGCGGCAGGAAATCGTCATGGGTCATGTCGTCGGGCACGGGAACGCCGCGCCCGCGCAGGAACTGCTGCAGGGGGCGGAGGTCGGACGGGGGAAGGAACAGGTCCACAAAAGGGAATCGTTCGTGCAGGGCATCCTGTTCGCTGGAGATCCGTCCGACCAGGCAGCCCATCAGCACCACCACGAGTTCCGGGTTCCGGCGCTTGAGTTCGGCGACGTGCCGGAGGCGGCCTAGGGCCTTGTCTTCGGCCTGCTGGCGCACGACGCAGGTGTTCAGCAGCAGGAACGAGGCGTCATCGGCGTGCGCCACGGGGCGCAGGCCGGCGGATTCCAGCAGGGCGGCCGCGCGCAGGGCGTCGGCCTCGTTCATCTGGCAGCCGATGGTCCAGAGGTGATAGGCGGAAGGACGCAAGGACGCGGCTGCCGGAAGGGGCTTCAGCGTTTCCGCTTCTTGGCCGTGGCCTTGGGCTTGGCTTTGGCCTTGGGCTTGGGGCGGGCAGCTTTTTTTGGGGCGGGTTTGGCCTTCGCCTTGGCGGTGGGCTTGGCGGCCTTTTTCGCGGCCGGTTTGGCTTTGGCCTTCGGCTTGGCTTTACCCGCCGCTTTCGCTTTGGGTTTGGCCTTGGCCTTTGGCTTGGCCGCCTTTTTTGCTGCCGGTTTGGCCTTGGCCTTAGCTTTTGGGGCCGGCTTGGAGGCCTTTTTTACCGCGGGCTTGGCCTTGGCTTTCGGTGTCGCGGCGGCGGCTTTGGCCTTAGTCCTGGCCTTGGGAGGGGGCAGCGGGAGCAGTTCCGGGGGCGATTCTTCGTCGGCCAGATCCGGTTCGTCGTCGTTGAACTCGCCCAGCATCAGCAGGGTTTTCTCTTCCTCGCCGGGTTCCTCATCCTCCTCGTCATCGTCGAACTCGGCCTGGGCAGCGCAGTCGGTGCAGAGGGCGGAATTGGGGAAGCAGGCCGCGCAGAACTCGATGCCGCACATGGTGCATTCCCGCAGGAAGTCTTCGCCGTGCAGATCGCATCCGGTGCCAAAGCCGCTGTAGGGGCTGAATTCCTCATCATCAAAGTTCATGGCCGACTCCCTGTTGCGCTTGGTGATTCTGAACCGGGCGGACCCGAGGCCGCACCCGTGGCACATCCGTACTGTTCTCATGGGTCATGCCGTGCGTCAAGGGGGGGACAGCGAAAAAAACGGAAAATTTTCGTTCTGCTTTTTTGTTTGCGGCGGGGGGGGACATTGTGGAGAGTACGGGGGTGCGCGCGGGGGGCGCGGCGAAACGATGAAATCGGCTTTCTGGAACAAGATGATCGACCGGCTGGACCGGCTGGATCCGGGCAGCGTGCAGGCGCAGTTTGTGCGGCTGGCGGCGGAACGGGGCCAGCTGGAGACCATTTTCCATGCGTTGCGCGAAGGGATCCTGGTGCTGGATGCGGAGGGGCGGGTGGCCTTTGCCAACCGGGCGGCGGGGCGCCTGCTGGGCATGGACGAGACGGCGGCGGTGGGGCAGCCGATGGGCCGCTGGCTGCCGGACGTGGACGGCAAGGGGCTGGCCCGGCAGAACGCCCCGGAATGGGGCCGCATGGCCGCGCGCGAAATCGAGATTTCCTATCCGGAGCACCGGTTTCTGGAGCTGTATCTGGCGCCGCTGGATCCGCCGGAGGAGGGCGGCCGTCCGGGTGTGGTGATCATTTTGCGCGACGTGACGCGGGAACGCGACCAGGCCGCCGAAATCGTGGAGTCGGAGCGATTGAACGCCATTTTGATGCTGGCGGCGGGGGTGGCGCACGAGATCGGCAACCCGCTGAATTCGCTGGGCATCCACATGCAGCTGATGGACCGGGAGCTGCGGAAGCTGCCGGAGGGATCGCAGGCGCCGTTGCGGGAGCTGCTGGACGTGGCGCGGGGAGAGATCGGCCGCCTGGACCGGATTCTGTCGCAGTTTTTGAAGGCGATCCGGCCGAGTCTGCCGAATTTCGAGCGCCAGGCGCTGCCGGATATCGTGTCAGAGACGCTGGAGACGCTGGCGGCGGAGATCCGCGACCGCCAGGTGGTGGTGGAGGTGGAGTCAGTCGAGGATCTGCCGCCCGCGTGGGTGGACCGCGCCCAGGTGCGGCAGGCGTTTTTCAACGTCCTTCGCAATGCCATCCAAGCCATGCCTGGCGGCGGGGTGCTGCGGATTTCCTACGAGGCGTCCGAACGGATGGTCGGCGCGGTGTTCCAGGACACCGGCCCTGGCATGGATCCGGAGCGGATGGGCAATCTGTTCCAGCCGTTCCAGACCACCAAGGCGTCGGGGAACGGCATGGGGCTGATGATCGTCCAGCGGATCGTGCGCGACCACGGCGGGACGGTCCTGGTGGACAGCCTGCCGAACGGGACGCGCATGCAGCTGAATTTCCGGCGCAACGACCAGCGCATCCGGCTGCTGGCGGCGCCGGCCGGAAGCGGAACGGAAGAGGCCTCGCGATGAGTTCCAAGCCGGTGATTCTGATCGTGGACGACGAAAAGAACACGCGTGAAGGCCTGGCGCGGGCGCTGCGCGGGGAGTACACGGTGGCCGAAGCCGAAAACGGGCTGCGGGCGCTGGAGTGGCTGGATGCGCACAGCGCCGATGTCGTGCTGACGGATCTGCGGATGCCGGGCATGGACGGCATGGCGCTGCTGTCGCGCCTGCTGGCGCGCGATCCGCGGCCGGTTCTGATCCTGCTGACGGCGTACGGAAGCATCGAGACGGCGGTGGAAGCCATGAAGCGCGGGGCCTATGATTTCCTGGCCAAGCCGGTGAACCTCGACCGTCTGGAGCTGCTGCTGAAACGCGCGCTGGCGGAAGGCCGCCTGGGGGAGGAAAACCGCCGGCTGAAGGCGCAGCTCGAGGAAAAGTACGGATTCGAGAACATCGTGGGCGAGTCGCCGGCGATGCAGGAGGTGTTCCACACGATCCGGCAGGTGGCGCCGACGCGCACGACGGTGCTGATCCAGGGAGAGAGCGGCACGGGCAAGGAGCTGGTGGCGCGGGCGCTGCACCAGTGCAGTCCGCGTGCCCAGGGGCCGTTTGTGCCGGTGCACTGCGCGTCCCTGGCCCCGACCCTGCTGGAAAGCGAGTTGTTCGGGCACGAGAAGGGGGCGTTTACCGGGGCGGTGGAGCGGCGGCGGGGCCGCTTCGAGCTGGCCGACGGCGGCACGCTGTTCCTGGACGAGATCAGCGAAATCGACGCCTCGCTGCAGGTCAAGATCCTGCGGGTGCTGGAGGAGCGCCGGTTCGAGCGAGTGG
>CAZHSS010000177.1:3209-3880 GCA_964535205.1 uncultured Verrucomicrobiota bacterium | reverse complement strand
CGTGGAAACGACGAAGCGCACGGGTGCGCGGGTGGTCGGGCCGATCCCGATGCCGACGCGGATCGAGCGCTACACGGTGAACCGCAGCGTCCACGCGGACAAGAAGTCGATGGAACAGTTCGAGATCCGCACCCATAAGCGGCTGCTGGACATCATTGATCCGACGGCGAAGACGGTGGACGAGCTGAAGAAGCTGAATCTGCCGGCGGGCGTGGACATCCAAATCAAGATTTAAGGGGGAGAACGTCCATGCAGACATTGATTGGCAGGAAAGTGGGCATGACCCGGGTCTATGACGACGCCGGGGTGCAGGTGCCGGTGACGGTGGTCCAGGTGGGCCCGTGCACGGTGGTGCAGCGCAAGACGGCCGGGACCGACGGCTACGAGGCGGCCCAGCTGGGATTTGACGAGCAGAAGGAATCGCGCCTGTCGAAGCCCGAACAGGGTCATTTCAAGAAGGCGGGGGCCAAGCCCCAGAAGGTGCTGCGCGAAGTGCGGCTGGCGGACGGCGACGAGGCGAAGGCCGGCGACGTGGTGACGGCGCAGGTGTTCGAGGGCGTGAAGTACGTGGATGTGCTGGGCCATACCAAGGGCCGCGGCTTCCAGGGCGTCATTCGCCGCTACCGGATGCGCGGCGGCCGGGCGAGTCACGGCGGCGGCTGGACGCGCAA
>CAZHSS010000177.1:340-3199 GCA_964535205.1 uncultured Verrucomicrobiota bacterium | reverse complement strand
GGATCGATCGGCAACCGCGAATGGCCGGCGCGGGTGTTCAAGAACAAAAAGCTGCCGGGGCAGATGGGGTCCGTGGACATCACGACCCAGAACCTGCGGGTGGTGAAGGTGCTGGCGGAGGAGAACGCGCTGCTGCTGGAAGGCGCGGTGCCGGGTCCCAACGGCGGCATTGTCCTGGTCAGGAAAGCGATCAAGAAGGCGTAGGCGTCATGAGCAAGGTGAACGTATACAAGATGAGCGGCGAGGCCGCCGGCGAGAAGGAAGTCGCCGACGGGCGGCTGGAGCGCAAGCGCGGCGCGCAGGCCGTGCTGGATGTGGTGACGGCGTACCGGGCGGGGATCCGTGCGGGGACGGCCTCCACCAAGACGCGGGCGGACGTGCGCGGCGGCGGTCGCAAGCCGTTCAAGCAGAAGGGGACGGGGCGGGCCCGGCAGGGCTCGAACCGCTCGCCCATCCTGCGCGGCGGCGGCGTGGTGTTCGGCCCGCATCCGCGGGATTATTCCAAGAAGGTGAACAAGAAGGTGGCGGCCCTGGCGTTCCGCCGCGCGCTGAGCGAGAAGATCGCGACGGGCGCGGTGGTGGTGGCCGAGGGACTGGGCGAGATCGAGCCCAAAACGAAGGCCCTGGCGCCGCTGCTGAAGCAGGTGGCGGGCGGGCGTGCGGCGCTGCTGGTGACCGGAGAGCCGAGCCGGAATCTGCACCTGGCGGCGCGCAACCGCGCGAAGGTGGAAGCGACGACGGCGGCACAGGCGCACACCTACCAGATCGTGCGCTATCCGGTGATTGTCACGGACGCGGCGGGCCTGGAGGCCCTGCAGGCGCGCCTGTCGGAAGGGGTGGAGTCATGAACCGGATGATCGTCAAGCGGCTGCTGGTGACGGAGAAGGGCACCCGCCTGAAAGAAGGGGCCAACCAGTACATCTTTGAAGTGGACCGGGGCGCGAACAAGCTGGAAATCCGCCGCGCGGTGGAAACGCAATTCAATGTCAAGGTGGCGGATGTCAACACCATGATGCGTCCGGGCAAGGCCAAGCGCCTGCGGACGATGTCATACGGGCAGACCCCGGCGCGCAAGCGCGCGGTGGTGACGCTGCAGGACGGCCAGTCCATCGAGATGGCATAGCGAGGTCTGAACATGGGACTGAAATCATACAAGCCGAGATCGGCCAGCCTGCGTTTCACGACGCTGTCGGATTTCGAGGGCGTTTCCAAGAAACGTCCCGAGCGCAAGCTGCGGAAGATCAAGAAGAGCAAGGCCGGTCGCAATGCGCACGGGCGGATCACGGTCCGTCACCGCGGCGGCGGGCACAAGAAGTTCCTGCGGGCGGTGGATTTCCGCCGGTACGACAAGCTGGGGATTCCGGCGACCGTGCAGGCGATCGAGTACGATCCGAACCGCTCGGCGCGGCTGGCGCTGCTGGCCTACGCCGACGGCGAAAAGCGCTATATCCTGGCCCCGAACGGGTTGAAGGAGGGCGCGACGGTCGTGGCCGGGCCGAAGGTGGAGCCGGAAGACGGCAACGCGCTGCCGCTGGGCGCGATTCCGCCGGGGATGGCGGTCCATGCGATCGAGTTGGTGCCGGGCGGCGGGGCGAAGCTGGTCCGCAGCGCCGGGATGCTGGCGCGGATTGCGGCACGCGATGACGACTATGCGCAGATCAAGCTGCCCTCGGGCGAGATCCGCAAGGTGAGCGTGTCGTGCTACGCGACGATCGGACAGGTGGGGAACCTGGAGCACGAGGGCATCTCGCTGGGCAAGGCCGGGCGCAAGCGCTGGAAGGGCATTCGTCCGACGGTGCGCGGCGTGGCGATGAACCCGGTGGATCATCCGATGGGCGGCGGCGAAGGCCGCAGCTCGGGCGGCGGGCACCCGGTGACGCCGTGGGGCCAGTTGACGAAGGGCAAGCGCACGCGCAGCGGGCGCAAGCCGTCGAGCAAGTTCATTGTGAAGCGCAGAAAGAAGTAACACCATGACGCGTTCAATCAAGAAGGGTCCGTATGTGGAGGACCACCTGCTGAAAAAGGTGGAAGCGCTGAACGCCAGCGGGGCGAAGCGGCCGGTCAAGACCTGGTCGCGCCGCAGCATGATCCTGCCGGAGTTCGTGGGGCATACCTTCACGGTGCACAACGGCAAGGTGTTCACCAGCGTGTTCGTGACGGAAAACATGGTGGGGCACCGCCTGGGCGAGTTTGCGCCCACCCGGACGTTCCGCCGGCACGGCGCCGCGACGGACAAGACCGTGGCGCTGAAGTAGATTTTTGGATGAGATTGGGTTTCCGGCGCAGGTTGCGGCCCCTGGGGGCTGTTGCAGCACTGGGAGCCGCCGTGGCGGCGGGCTGGTGGTTCGGCGCGCAGCCCACGGAAGAGAGTTCTTTGACGACGGAGCCGGCGTCCGCGCCGGCCCGCCTGATGGAGGCGAGCGGGCCGGAGCCCGTGCGCCGAGACGAGGCGGAGACGGCCGAGAAGTCGGTGCAGTCCGCGAGGAATGAGGAGTCAGACCCCATCCGCGTGGACGGGCCGGCAGCAGCGGCCGTGGGCGGCGCGGCGGATGGTTCCCACGACGAATTGCTGGAGCTGGTGACGAGCGAGTCCCGCCTGGTGACGACGCGGATGGCGGCGGAAATCGCCGGCCTGCGCCGGGACCTGGAGGAGCGCGCGGAGCGGATCCGGCGGCTGAGCGAAGCCCTGGCGGAAGCGCAGGCGGCGCTGGACCGCGACGAGGTCCGGCGGGCGCAGGCGGCCGGCGGGACGGCGGAGCGGCCGGCGGATGCGCCGATCGAGGCCCGGATTGTGGATGCGAATCCGGAACTGGGCCTGGTGGTGATCGACCAGGGCGCCCGGCAGGGTGTGCGCTACGG
>CAZHSS010000177.1:0-330 GCA_964535205.1 uncultured Verrucomicrobiota bacterium | reverse complement strand
TTCTGCGGGACCGGCGGAAGGTGGCGCTGATCCGGGTCGTGGATGTGAGAGAGAGGGTCGCGGGTGCGGCGGTCGAGGAGACGGCGCGCGGCGACCACCCCCAAACAGGGGACCGGGCGGTGCTGATCCGGCCGGACGGTCCCTGAGGAACAGAAACATGGAAATCAAAGCAGTATCGAAATACGTGCGGATGTCGCCAACCAAGGCGCGGGACCTGGCGCGGGCCATTCAGGGCAAGCGCGCGGGCGAGGCGCTGCAGGTGGTCGAGGTGAACAAGCGCAAGGCGGCGGTGTGCATCGGCAAGACGCTGAAATCGGCGATCGCCAATGC
>CAZHSS010000176.1:0-3896 GCA_964535205.1 uncultured Verrucomicrobiota bacterium | reverse complement strand
CGCTGGAGCGGATTTTCAGCCTGTTCCGGAGGCAGCGCGGCCTGAAGGTGATCCCGCTGGCGAAGGCCGGCGTGGGCATTCTCAAGGCCCTGAAGCGGGGCGAAGTGGTTGCGCTGGTCGGCGACCGCGACTTCACCGGCAACGGGCGGCCGTGGAAACTGTTCGGCCGGGAAACCTCGCTGCCGCGCGGCGCGGCCTGGTTCGCCCACCGCACCGGCACGCCTATTTACTTGGGATTCGCCACCCGCGCCGCGGACGACTCCTTCATCTTGCGCATCTACCCGCCGATTGACCCGGTCGCTGCCGGCAGCGAAGACGCCATCCAGGCCCGAATCGTGAAGGTCATGGAAGACACCATCGCGCGCGATCCCTGTCAGTGGTTCATCTTCGATCCCTTCTGGCCAGGCGAAGGCGAATCCGCCGAGCCGCCGCCCGACACCGCCCGGGTGCTGCAGCCCTGAAGGGAAACCCGCCTACTGCTTGAACTGGGCGAGAAAGTCTTCGAGTTCGCGGTGGCCGGGGGCTCCGGGGGTGAACCACGATCCGTCGCCGTGTTCGCCTTCCAGCAGGACAAACGTCTTGGGGGCGGCGGCGGCGGCATGCAGCAGGCGTCCGCTCTGGAAGGGCACGACCTCGTCGCGGATGCCGTGCCCGAAGAGTTTGGGCAGGCCGTCGAGGGTGGCGGCCCGGGCGGCGCCGTCATAGGACACCGACAGCAGGCGGTGCAGCGGCAGGCGGGGATACCAGCGTTGGGCGAGATCGGCCGCGGAGGCAAAACTCGATTCGACGATGAGCCCGGCGACGGGCCGGTCCACGGCCATCTGGATGGCGACGGGTCCGCCCAGCGAAACGCCGTAGGCCAGGATGGGCAGGCCGCCGCTCAGCTCCGCGGCGGCGTCATGGGCGGCGCGGGCGTCTTCGTACAGTCCGCGTTCGGTGGGCCGGCCGCCGCTTCGGCCGTAGCCGCGATAGTCCCATAGAAACAGATTGAAGCCGCGGCGGGTGAATTCCGGCGCCAGATGGGCCGAGCCGCCGATATTGCCCGCGTTGCCGCGGCAATAGACCACGGTGCCGCGGGGCCGGTTGGCGGGAATCCACCAGCCGAACAGGGGCGTGTCGTCGTCCGACACGAACTGGACCTCCTGGAAGAGGGACTGGTACTGGGCCGGGGTGGCCTGGATGTCGGCGGAAGGCGCATACAGCTGGGCGCGCTCGAACCGGCGCAGCCAGATCCAGCCGGCTACCGTCGCCAGCGCCAGCGTCCAGAGAATGACAAACAGAATGCCTTTGATACCCATGCCGGCCTATAGTTCCAGACTGTAGGGGAATCTGGCGAGTATTTTGCATCCTCCGGGGATCACCGCCACGGTATCCTCGATGCGCACGCCGCCCAGGCCCGGCCGGTACAGCCCCGGTTCAACGGTCAGCACGTTGCCCGCGCGCAGACGGCCGGGTTCGTTGCGCAGGCCGGGATTCTCGTGAATATCCAGCCCGACGCCGTGGCCCACGCTGTGGATGAATCCGGATTCGCGGCCGGGGGGCGACAGCCGCAGGGGGTAGCCGGCGCGGGCGAATTCCTCTTCGACCGCGCGCTGAACGGCGCGCGATTCGACGCCGGGGCGCACCATGGAAAGCGCCATGGCCTGGACCCGGCGGACCGTTCGGAACATCCGGCGCACGTCGGGAGAGGCGCGGCCCCGGACGACGGTGCGGGTGATGTCGCCCCAGTAGCCCGTACGCTTGTCTCGCGGAAAAATATCCACGACAATGGGCACGTTTGCGCGGAGCGGACCCGCCCCGGTATCGTGGGGGCGCGCGCCCTGCGGGCCCGTCGCGACGATCGTGCCATCGGCCGAGCAGCCGCGCTCGAGCAGCGTGCGCTCGATCACGGCTTTGACGCGCTCGGAAGTCAGCGTCCGGCCGCCAGATCTCAGAACGCCGTCGGATGAAATCTCCGCGGAGCGGATGAGGTCCACCGCGGCGCGCATCGCGGCAACGGCTGCGCGCTGCGATTTCGCGAGGCAGACGATTTCGCGCGGCGTCTTGACGGCGCGCCGGGGGAAGGGGGGGGCCGCTTCCAGCCGCACGTCCACGCCGTTCTGTTCCAGGGCGCGCGCGACGCCGGCGGGAAACCACGGGCCCACGGCGACGGCCCCCGCGTTCAACCGGCGCAGCAGCGCCACGATCTGGTCCGCCAGGGAACGGCGGCCCGGCGGAGCGTCGGCAAACAATTCCGATGGCGTGTGCAGGACGGCGGCAGGGCAGGCCTTCCGGGCCCGGCCCGCTTCCAGCGCGGAGACGATCAGATGCTTTCGGGAGCCGGCCACCAGAAGGATAAACGGGTCGGGCGCGGTCAGCCCGGTGGCATAGCGCACATCGCTTTCTTCCATGCCGGCCGCGATCAAAAGGCGGGGGACTGTTGATTTCTTCATAAATTTGACAACAACCCCTCTGGAAGGGGGTGTTAATGGATGGATTTTCAGGGGGTTAGACCCTCTTTTCAATCCCAAAATTCCTTGTCAAGGGGGATTCCGCCCTTTTTTGAAAATCAAACAGGAAGACTAGATATGGTAGCATGAATATATGATGCATCAACCAATAGTAGCTATTTGGATATTTTCAGAAAATCAGTCAGAGGGGACTTGCCGCAGAGGCGAACAATTTTTACAGTCGGGGCCGTTTTAGGGGCTGAAAGAGAAAAGGAGGATGTGAACAAGCTGTGAACAAGTGGCCGAAAGGCCCATCCAGCGGGGTCCAAACGGGGCCCCGGCAGGAAAAGGAATCGGAATGGAATTAGGGATTGAACGGCGCACCGGCCCGTGAGAGACTGGCGGGCCGAGACGGGAATCGAGGATTTTGTCGTGGAATTGAACCAAGCCAATGCACTGTGGACGAAGGCGTGCGAGTTTCTCGCCACGACCGTTTCGGACGATGTCTACAGCCGGTGGATCGGCGTCATTGAAGCCGCAGGGGACGACGTCGCGGGGCAGCTGACGCTGACCGTGCCGAACGGATTTTATCAGGACTGGCTCAAAGAGCACTACCTGCCGCTGATCCAGGAAGCGCTGGCGGCGGCCGGGGCCGAGACGCTTTCCATTGTGCTCCGGGTGGGCGGGTCGCGGCTGACGGCGCGCGCGGAACCGGCGGCGACCGCCGCGGAGAAGCCGGCGCGATCCAAAAGCCGGGCGGCCAAGTCCGGAAACGTCGGCGCGCCGCTCAATCCGCGCCACACGTTCGACAATTTCGTCGTGGGGCCGTCGAACTCGTTTGCGCATGCCGCGGCGCTGGCCGTGGTAGAGGCACCCGGACGCGCCTACAACCCGATGTTCATCCACGGCGGCACCGGGCTGGGCAAGACCCACCTGATCCAGGCCATGGGCGAAGCCGTCCTCAAGCGGGGCAAAGGCACGGTCTGCTACACCACCTGCGAAACCTTCACCAACGAATTCATCCAGGCGCTTCAGCAGCACGACCTCGCCGCCTTCCGGAAAAAATACCGCCACATTGACCTGCTGCTGATCGACGATATCCACTTCCTCGGCGGCAAGGAAAGCACCCAGGAAGAATTCTTCCACACGTTCAATTCGCTGCATCAAAACCAAAAGCAGATCGTCATGACCAGCGACCGGCCGATCAGCGAAATCGCCAACCTCCAGGAACGCCTGGTGTCGCGGTTTGAATGGGGCCTGGTGACGGAAATGGACATGGTGGACTTCGAAACCCGGGTGGCCATTCTCCGCCGCAAGCGCGAGGAACTGAAGATCCAGCTCGGGGACGACTGCCTGATGTTCATCGCCCAGCACGTCAAATCGAACATCCGGAAGCTGGAAGGGTCGATGCTGCGCGTGGCGTCGTATGCGTCGGGGGCAGCGCGGAGGGCAAAAGCACGTCGCGCG
>CAZHSS010000175.1:0-3901 GCA_964535205.1 uncultured Verrucomicrobiota bacterium | reverse complement strand
CGGACGATCACGGAGGTGTAGCCTCCGCCCGTCTTTTCGTAGGTGACCAGCTCGACCTTGGCGGCCTTGACCATCGCATCCGCGGCTTCGACTGTCGCGGGGAAGGAGCGGGTTTCAATCATTCCCAATGCATCTGCCATGTTCGTACCTCTTGTTGTTTGGTTTTCTTTTTTACAGTGTGCGGGGGCCTACTGCCGGGAGCCGGAGCCCTCGGCGCGGCCGGTGACGGCCTCGATGGCGGCTTCGGCGGCGCGGTAGGCGACGTCGATGTCGCGTTCTTCGCCTCCGAGCCAGATGCGGCCGAAGGAGCCGAACGTAATGACCTCGAGGATGTTGATGTTGGCGGCCTTTTCGGCCTCGTTCGCGGCGAGCGCGGCGTAGGCGGCGGGGGCGACCTCCATGATATAGAGCGATTGCCCGCGCGTGATCAGGTTGCCGTGGCGCATGCGGTTGATCAGCATCGTCTGGTGGTCGTCGATGTTGCGGATGACCTGGGACGAATAGACCTTGGGCTTGATGCGCTGGTGTTCGTCGAGATCGAGGTCCTTGAGGATGGCGGCGCCGGCCTGGCGGACGTCGGCCTGGGAATCCGAATGGATCTCGAGCATGCCGTAGAGGCGTTCGACGATCTGCATGCCGGGGCGGACGCGGGTGGACTTGAGGGCCACGTCGGTGACCTGGTTGATGGCGATGCCCGGGGAGATTTCCACGAACAGCGCGGCCTGGCCCTCGACGGGCAGGTAGCCCTTGGCCACCGTCGCCAGGAACGAGGCGAACTGCGGCTGCAGGCTGTCAATGAATATGTAGGTTCTGAGTTCTGCCATGGGGGCTCCTTGTTATTTGCCGCCGGTGGCGGCGGCCGCTTCTTCCATCATTTTCACACTGTTGGACGACCCGATGCGGGTGGCCCCGTTGCGGATCATCAGCATGGCATCCGCGTAGGTGCGGACGCCGCCAGAGGCCTTGACGCCGAGGCGCTTGGGGGCGACGGTGCGGGCCATCAGGGCGATATCCTCCGCGGTGGCGCCGCCCTTGTTGAAGCCCGTTGAGGTCTTCACGTAGTCGGCGCGGGCCTTCATGGACGCCTCGCAGGCCCTGGCGATCTCGTCCTTGGTCAGCAGGCAGGTTTCCAGAATGACCTTCAGCAGGGCGCCGCCGTCCTTGCAGGATTCGCCGACGGTGCGGATGTCCTTGGTGACGGCGTCCCAGTCGCCGGACTTGACGAGGCCGACGTTGATGACCATGTCGATTTCCTTGGCGCCTTCGCGAATGGCGCGGCGGGCTTCAAGGGCCTTGATTTCCGGCGGCGCGGCGCCGAGGGGGAAGCCGACGACGGCGCAGACCTTGACGGACGAGCCGCGGAGCGCCTGGGCGGCAGTGCGCACCCACGACGAGTTCACGCAGCAGCTGAAGAAATTGTGCTTGAGGGCTTCCTCGCACAGCTTCTTGACATCCGCCTGGGTGGCTTCGGGCTTGAGGATGGTGTGGTCAATCATGCGGGCGAGCTGGGCGGGGGGGAGATTCTCCACGCTGCCCTGGCTGGCGCCGCCGCCGCCGACGATCTGTTTGACGCGCTCGGCGATTCGCGCGACATCCTGGGGGCTGAGTTCCAATTTCATCTCCTTTATGGCCGTCATGACGGGGGTGCCCGCCCGGCCGCTTTCGAGGTCCTTGATCATCTGAACGCGCCGCAGGTGCCTCTCTTCGGTGCATTCCGTGGCGATGAAGACATCCGCGATGGCTTTCGCCTGTTCAAAATCCGTCTGGCCGGAGCCGAGGGTCAGGACATTGGCGCCGTTGTGCTGGCGGGAGTTTTTGGCAAGGGCCTCGTTGTAGCAGGCGGCGGCGCGGACGCCCGGGATCTTGTTGGCCGTCATGGCCGAGCCGATGCCGGCGCCGTCCACCATGATGCCGAGGTCGCAGCGGCCCGACGCCACGGCGCGTGCCACGGCGGCGGCGAAAACGGGATAGTCCACCGCGTCCTTGGAATGGGTGCCGACATCGGTGACATTGTGCCCTTGGCTCTTGAGCCATCCGGCCAGCTGTTCCTTTAAATCATGTCCGCCATGGTCGGCGCCCACGGCGATTCTGCAACGACGAGTCGACATATCGGGGGACATCTTTATCTCTTGACTCACCAAGGGCAAGAATTATCTACCGAAAAGCCGAAAAAGCGTTAAACCGTTTTCATAAAACCTAAAATATCCCAGGCGTGGAGCAAAGCGCGGAACGAGGGAAAGGGCAGCCGGAGGCGAGGAGGTTGGCTTGGAGTCCCGATCCCGTCCCCCCTGGCCGCCAGGACACGGGTTCCGGTACGAAGCAAACAATTCCCTGACTGGCGCCGTCCTCAGGTCATTCGTTTCGAAGGGTGTACGGTGTTTATAAACACCGATAGCATTCATCGATCATTGGTTCAATATATGCATAATAGACCTGTAAAATATGAAGAATATACCTATATCGGAGTTTATAAACACCGATATGGTTCATACATGAAAAAGGTGCAAAACCGAACTGTTGGGCGGCTCACACGGGGTCGTCCTGCAACTGGGGGGGGCGCCCGCCGCAGGGCGGGCACCGGGGTGAAAGTGCGGGAAACGGCGTCCTACTGGACCAGATGGCGGGCGATGGCGTCGCGGGTGGCGTCGGCCAGGGTGGATTCGGTGGTATCGGGTTCGATGGGGATGGGCGGCAGGAAGCGGACGGTGACGCGGGTCAGGAAGCGGGGAATGCGGCGGCCTCGGGGCAGCGCGCGGATGGCGCCGCTGATGGCGACGGGAATGACGGGGACTTTCAGCTCCAGTGCCAGGGCGGCAAAGGTGCCCTTGAAGTCGCCGAGTTTTCCGTCCTCGGAGCGGGTGCCTTCCGGGAAGATCATCAGATTGCCGCCCTGCCGGATGGCCTGGGCCATCATTTGCAGGGAGAGCTGCACGTCGCGGCCAACTTCGACCACGATGACGTTGGCATTGCGGGCGAGCCATTTCATCAAGCCCTTTTTCACGTGCTTGCGCTTGGCGTAGTAGAACGTGCGGCGCAGGAAGGCGTTGTTCAGAAACATCGAAACAAACAGGCCGTCAATATAGGACTGGTGATTGGCGACCAGGATGCAGGGGGCGTGGGCGGGGATGTGTTCGCGTCCTTCGGCCCGTACGCGGAAGATCAGCCGGAGAATGCCGCCCAGCAGCGTGTTGAGGAACGGATGCACCCAGCCCGATCGGGGCAGCTGCAGGGGCTTGTCGCCGTCGGGGGCCTTGAGCAGGGAGTCCCAGCTGCCGGCGCGTTCGCGGAAATAGAGGCGCTGTTCGTCGGCGTGCTTGGCCAGCGCGAGCACCGTGGGAAATTCCTGAAAGACGCTTTCGGGGAGTTTTACGCCGAATGTTTTTTCAATGAAGATCAGGACGGAGAGGCGGGCGAGGGAATCGAGGGCCAGGTCCATTTCCCAGTGAGCGGTGGGTGCGACGCGCAGGCAGTCGAGTTCGGTGCGCAGGAAGCGGTCGAAGGCTTCGTAGGCGGGGCCGAGGTCTTCGGGCCGGGGCGCGGGGGTGGAATCTCCGGAGAAGGTGCCGACGGCCAGGGCGGCGAGTTCATGGCGCTTGAGCTTACTGAGGCGGGTGCGGGGCAGTTCGCCGGCCACGATGGTCAGCTGGGTGATTTTCTTGGCGGGGGGGGCGAGGCGGTTGTAGGGCTCGAGCAGTTTCCATCGGAAATGCTCGGCCTGGGCGGCGGGGATGCCGTCGAGGAAGCCGGGTTGCGGGACGATCAGGGCATGGAGCAGATCGTCGCGAAACGTGACCGCCGCCTCCTTGATGTCGGGGGAGAGACTGGCCAGTTTCTCTTCGAGTTCGGCGGGATTGACCTTCTTGCCGTTGGGCAGGACGATGATTTCCTTCTTGCGGCCGGT
>CAZHSS010000174.1:0-3916 GCA_964535205.1 uncultured Verrucomicrobiota bacterium | reverse complement strand
GCAACTACATCCACGTCCGCGACGTCGCCCGCGCCTTCAACCACGCCCTCGACCACTTCGGCGCCATGCAAGGCCAGCCCTACAACGTCGGCCTCTCCGACGCCAACCTCTCCAAGATGGAACTCTGCCTCGAAATCCAGAAGCAGATCCCCGACTTCACCATCATGGAAGCCCCCATCGGCAAGGATCCCGACCAGCGCAACTACATCGTCAGCAACGCCAAGATCGAAGCCACCGGCTACCGCCCCCAGGTCTCCCTCCCCCGTGCCATCACCGAACTCATCAAGGGCTACCAGGTCATCCGCCGCAACCAGCACGCCAATGCCTAGAGGCCAGAGGTCAGAGGTCAGCGGTCAGGGAACGCGCCTTCCGGCCGTTGGGATTTTTTCCACAGTGTGGAAAATAATTTTCCATAGCGTGGAAAAAACAGCTTTAGACCCCCACGGGCTTGCCCCGGCTGCCCACGCCCCTGCCCCAGACCCCCACGGGCTTGCCCCGGCTGCCCACGCCCCTGCCCCAGACCCCCACGGGCTTGCCCTGTGGGTGAATCAGTTCCGCTTCATTCGTCCCCTCCCCGCTGCGATCGCCTTCCTCCTCCTCCTCCCCGCCGCCGCCCCCGCCGCGCGCATCGTGGAAAACTTCGCCCCCGCCACCGCCTCCGCATGGACCCCGTACCAAAAGGCCCCCAAGCCCGTCGCCGCCGCCACCGGCATCGCCTTTCCCCTGCCCTTCTCGAAAGCCGTCGACCGCGCCGCCTGGGACAAGCCCGTCGCCCTCGACCTCTCCGCCGCCACCGCCTTTGAAATCGATCTGGCCTGCCCCCGGCCCGAAGCCATCCGCCAGTTCGGTCTCTACTTCAAGAGCGGCGCCGGCTGGTACGCCGCCTCGAAACCCATGCCCGGCCCCGGTCTCCAGACCCTCGTCTTCACCAAGGCCGATTTCTCCACCGAAGGCACCCCCGCCGGCTGGAACCGCATCGACGGCATCCGCCTCTCGCCGTGGAAGGGCGAAGCCCTCGATGCCGCCCTCGTCCTGCACCGCATCGCCGCCGTCGAAGGCGCCTCGCTCGTCGTTGTCCGCGGCACGTCGTCGTGCCCCAACGACGGCGAGCGAGCCGTCGCCGCCAAGACCGCCGAACGCGTCAGCCGCCTGCTCATCGAAGCCGGCATCGGCCATTCTCTTGTCACCGACGACGACCTCGTCCACGGCGCGCTGAACACCGCCGCCGCCGCCCTCCTGCCCTACAACCCCCAGCCCACCCCCGCCCAGCTCAAGGCCCTCAACGCCTTTCTCGCCCGCGGCGGCAAACTCGGCATCTTCTACGGCGCCTCCCCCGCCCTCGCCTCCGCCATGGGCTTCAAGCTCGGCCCCTATACCAAGGCCGAACGCCCCGACCGCTGGCGGTCCATCGCCTTCGACGACCCCGTCGGCTGGCTCGTTCCGCCCCGCATCTGGCAGAAATCCCACAACCTCTTCCCCGTCTATCCGGCCCGGTCCGGTTCCCGTGCCATCGCCTTCTGGGAAAACGCCCGCGGCGTCCGCCAGCCCGAACCCGCCCTCGTCGTCTCCCCCCAGGGATTCTGGATGTCCCACATCCTGCTCAACGACGACGCCCAGTCGAAAAAAGAACTCCTCGTCGCCCTTTGCGCCCATCTCGATCCCTCCCTCTGGGCGCCCGCCGCCGCCCGCGCCGTCCGCGACGCCGGCCGCGTCAACGACTTCCAATCCCTGCTCCACGCCCTCTCCGAAATCGAGGCCCGGCTCTCCCACGCCGCCGACCCCGACGCCACCCGCGCCCTGCTCGACGAAGTCCGTTCCCTCTCCGCCCAGATCCAGGCCGCCCTTGCCGCCGGCCAGCACCGCCACGCCCTCCTGCTTGCCCGCCGCCAGCGCCACCTCCTCCTGCGCGCCGACGCCGCCGTCCAGCTGCCCCGCCCCGGCGAATTCGTCGGTATCTGGGACCACGACGGCACCGGCTACATTCCCGGCGACTGGGCCTTCACCGCCAACCACCTTGCCGCCCACGGCGTCAATGCCGTCTTCCCCAACCTCGCCTGGGGCGGCTGCGCCCACTACCCCTCCAAAGTCCTGCCCGCCTCCGACACCCTCCGGCTCTACGGCGACCAGCTCGCCGCCGTCCTGGCCGCCGCCAAGCCCCGCGGCATGCAGGTCCACGTCTGGTTCGTCCTCTGGCAGCTCACCGGCGCCCCCGACGATTTCGCCGCGCGCATGAAAAAGGAAGGCCGCCTCCAGATCGCCGCGGACGGGAAAACCCGCCCCTGGCTCAGCCCCCACCATCCCGCCAACCGGCAGCTCGTCCTCGACGCCATTGCCGAAGTCGCCCGGAATTATCCCGCCATCGACGGCGTCCACCTCGACTACATCCGCCTGCCCGATTCCCAAAGCTGCTACTCCCCCACCACCCGCGCCCGCTTCGAGACCGCCACCCGCAAGAAGTGCAAGGCCTGGCCCGCCGAGGTCCTCTCCGGCGGCAAGCGGAACGCCGAATTCCGCCGCTGGCGCACCGCCGACATCACGGCGCTCGTCGCCGACATCCGCGCCGCCCTGCGCAAGGCCAATCCCAACGTGAAGCTCTCCGCGGCCGTCTTCGGCTCCATCCAGCCCGACGGCGGCAACATCGCCCAGTTCTGGCCCGACTGGCTCCGCGCCGGCTCCGTCGATTTCCTCACCCCCATGAACTACACCGAATCCTCCGCCGAGTTTTCTTCGCTTGTCCGTAAGCAGGTCGCCCAGCCCAACGCCGCCGGACGCATCTATCCCGGCATCGGCGTCACCGCCGACGAATCCCGCCTCGACCCCGCCGATGTCGCCCGCCAGATCGTCCTCGCCCGCCAGGCCGGCTGCCCCGGATTCCTCCTCTTCGATCTCTCCGGCACCCTCCGCGACGAAACCCTCCCCGCCCTCCGCCAAGGCCTCACCCGCCCCATTCAATGAGACCCCCACGAACTCGCGGCGTGGGTGAATAAGTTCCAGATCAGACCCCCACGGGCTCGCCCCGTGGGTGAACAAGTTCCGGCTCCAGACCCCCACGCCCTTGTGGCGTGGGTGAATCAGTTTGGGACTACTGCGCCAGGCGGTAAAACAGCGTCCGCCACGCCCCCGTCGCCGTGGTGTCCGTCCAATTCGTTTCGCCGTAGCCATAGGCCCCCACGTCCTGCCAATCCGTGCTCGTCAGGCTCCCCGCGCACCGCTGGATCCGCGCCGTGCGCCACGCCTGCACCGCAAACGAAGGCCCCTCGCCCGCGCCCGGCCCCAGCATCAGCGGCACCAGCGGCACCGCGAAGGTCGCCCGCGCGTTCGTCCAGGCGGACTCCAGCGCGAAGACGATCGTCTCGTTCGTTTCCAGCCCCGCCGGCACGTTCTGCCAGCCGGTGAACCCGCACCCCGGATACGCCACCGCCCGGTTCGAGACGACCGTCCCGACCTCGTACCAGCCGTTGGACGTGCCCTCCGCCCGGCCGCCGGGCGTCGCCGACACCCCGTAGGCCACCTGCTCCGTCCAGACCGCCGTCAGCGTCGCGGAATTCGTCAGGGAGGGGATGACATGCTCGGCGCGGTCCTGGGCGGGCGCGGCGGTGACGACGAGCAGCCCCAGCGCCACAACTGATTCACCCACGCCGCAAGGGCGTGGGGGTCTAAGACCATTCACCCACGGGGCAAGCCCGTGGGGGTCTCCGATCCGGAACATTGAAGATTGAATATTGACCATTGAATATTGGATAGTGTTCCCCCATGAGCATCACCGCCCAGATCGTCGCCGACAGCGTCTCGCCGCAGGGCATCCGGCTCTCGACGCTGTCCCTGAAATATCCCCGCTGGATCCATGCCGAATTCATGACCCACCGCCTGTTTTCGCGCAACGCCAGCAGCTCGCGGGCCGTGCCGTCGAAGCGCC
>CAZHSS010000173.1:0-3918 GCA_964535205.1 uncultured Verrucomicrobiota bacterium | reverse complement strand
CGAAGCCGCTGGCCTTCGTAGGGCAGAGCCACGGGAGGCGGCGGGGGCTGGGGCGGAACGTTCTTGCCGCCGCCCGGCGCGCCGGCCACGGTCTGCATGGCCATGATGTAGGCGTTGCCGAACGCCGTTCCGTTCTTCAGTTCGGTGGTCTCGATGATCGACTTCTGGATGGCCGAGACAATGGCCGCATTCATGCTGGCCTTCGGGCTGGCCGCCACGAACTTGCCCAGCGAAATGGCCAGATCCGTCCAGACCTCTTCCGGCATGGCCCGGAAGGTGAACCGGACCAGCATCGCCACGCGCTGGTCGCGGTCTTCCGGCTCCAGGTCCAGCTTGACGATTTCGGCAATCACGTCCTTGGCGGTCTCGGCGGCCTGGTCAATGGAGGCGTCGGTCAGCAGGTCGCCGATCAGCGCGGGATCCCGGGCCGCGGCTTCGAGCTGCTCGTCGGAGGGTTTTTGAAAGGCCCCGTAAACCGGCGCGGCCAGCAGTCCTCCGGCCAGGAGAAGAACAAGGAAACGGTTGGCGTTCATACGTGCTCCCTGGGTCAGTAGCGGATGATGGCGCCCAGCATCACCCGCTGGTCCACGTAATCCGCGAAATCAAAATTGGAATCCACCTCGTCATAGGTGCCTTCCAGATACAGGCGCAGGAATCCGCCCGGGGCGAGGTAGTCCACGCGGGCATGGCCTTCCACGCGGTCGTCCACGCGGTCCCGGGTCACGCCCTGGTGCGTGACGGGGTCGAGGTAGTCATCCTGGCGGTAGATGCCGCGGACGGAAAAGGTGACGCTGGGTTTCCATCGGTAGCCCAGGCCGGCCCACCCGCTGATGTACTCCATGCCGTTGCCGGAGTAAAAGGAGGAAAACTGGGTGCCGTTGTAGCCGCCGCAGCGGAAGGTGAGCTTTTCCGTGATGAACCAGTCCGCGGTCGCGCTGAAGCTCACATACACATCCGCATCCTCGACCCCCTCCTGGGGCCGCTGGTAGCGTTCCAGGCCGATCCCGGCGCTGTAGGCCAGTTTGTCGGTGCCCTGCGAATTCAAGCCCACTCGCGCAGTGGTCAGCGTGGCATGGCCGGGCGTGTCCTCCTGGTACTGCCAGCCGTAGCGCAGCGTCAGAAACGCGTCCGTCTTGTCCGTCAGCCCCAGGGCGCCGGCCAGTTCGACAATGTGCCCGTCGAGATCCAGCCCCTTCGGCACGCCCAGGTCCTTGGGGTCCAGCCGATAGTGGGTTTCATTCTCGTATTCGACCCCCGCGTACCGGTAGGCCAGCGACAGGTTGAGCTTGTCCGTCATGCGGCGCGACACCGCCGCGCCCAGCTGGTGGACATCGCGCTCCAGATCCAGCGTGTTGCTGTCCTGCACCATTTCCGCCGCCAGCGGCGTCGTTTCGATGTCCGCCGCGTGCCGGTCGTTGTCGTCCAGATGCCGGTAGCTCTGGATCAGCTCGATCAGCGCCCGCCGGCCGTCGCCGTGCCGCAGGGCGACGTGATCGCCATAGGCCATGAAGTCGCGGTTCTTCTCCTGCTCGTAGCGGCGGTCGGACACGTACAGGTTTCCGCGGACGGACGTCCGGTTGGTATCGGCGGAGGAGCTGAACCGCAGCCCCAGTTCCGGCTCGATGAACACGTCGTCGATTTCGTCTTCGTAATCCTTATACACATTCGAATCGTACGTGGCGTTCAATTCCAGATAGGGGCTGAACACCCAGGACGCGAAGGAGATGCCGTCACCCGGTCCGGCAAGGACGCAAAGAACCAGCGGCAGGAATAAAATTCCCGCCACCAGGCGTCCCATGTGGATACTCTCCCTCATTTGAACACATTATGAACCGGCGGTCGCTCAACCGCAACGCATCTTCATATTAAATTCATATTCGCCCAGCGACTTGCGTATCCACGTGGCGGGCAAAGAGATCGGCATAGCCGCCCCCCGCCCGGATCAGGCGGTCGTGCGGTCCGGATTCCGTAACGTGCCCTCCCGACAGCACCAGGATGCGGTCCGCCGCCTGCACGGTGGACAGGCGATGGCTGACCACCAGCAGAATCCGGTCGCGGGTTTCCTGCACGACGGTGTCGAGCAGCTGCCGTTCGGCACGCGGATCCAGCGCGCTGGTCGGCTCGTCCAGCAGCATCACGGCGGACGGCCGGAGGAGGGCGCGGGCCAGCGCGATGCGCTGCCATTGGCCCTCGCTGGGTTCGGTTCCCCCGCCGAACAGGCGCCCCAGCCGCGTGTCATAGCCCGCCGGCAGGCCCTCGATCATCTGGTCCGCTCCCGCGCGCCGGGCGGCGGCCGCCAGCCGGGCGTCGCCCGGCGGGACTCGGACATCCCCCAGGCGGATGTTTTCGGCCGCCGTCATCTGGTAGCGGGCGAAATCCTGGAACAGCACCGTGCAGGCCGAGCGCTGCTCTTCCGGATCGAACTCGCGCAGGTCGGTCCCGTCCAGCAGAATCCGGCCTTCCGTCGGGTCGTAGAACCGGCAGAGCAGCTTGACCAGCGTGGTCTTGCCGGAGCCGTTTTCGCCCACCAGCGCGACGTGTTCGCCGGGGCGGATCTCCAGGTCCAGGCCGCGCAGCACGTCGCGGTCGGTGCCGGGATAGCGGAAGGACACGCCTTCGCAGCGGATGCCGCGGGCCACCCGGTTCGGCACCGGCTTCGGGCGGGCGGGCGGCAGAATCCGGCGCGGCAGCTCCATGAAGCGGTGGAAATGGGCGATGAACAGCGAATCCTCCACCAGCCCGGCCAGGCTGCCCAGCACGCCGGTGAACGCCCCCCGCCCCTTCTGGTAGCCGCCGTAGAGCAGGGCCAGGTCGCCCAGCGTCGCCCCGCCCGCCTGCATCCGCGCATACACCAGGCCCAGCCCCGCCAGCAGCACCGCCGCGGACAGCGCGTCGGCCCCGATCTCCGCCGCGGCGCGGCGGCGCATCAGCGCCAGGCGGCTGCCGCGCAAGCGGTCGCGCAGGCGGCGGGACTGCCCGCGCAGTTCCCCGCCGAGCCCGAACAGGCGGATTTCCTTGGCGAACGGCAGGCCGGTCAGCAGCAGGTGCAGATAGCCGGCATAGCGCGCGGGCGCATTATGCTGGATGCGCCAGCGGTTCCAGCGGCGGGCGTTGAGCAGCCGCACGGCGGCCCCGGGCAGCGCCGCCAGCAGCAGCAGGGGCAGCAGCAGCCCCTGCGTCGCCGCCAGCACCCCCGCCACCGAAATCAGCACCAGGCCGCCGCCCAGCAGCTGCACGAGATTGCGGACAATGCTGGTGGACCGGCCGGTCGCCTCCGCCTGCGCCAGCCGCATCTGATCGTGATAGGACGACGTCTCGTAGTAGGCCAGGTCCACGTCCGCCGCCTTGGTCTGCAGGGCGTCCTGGACGGCATCCGACACCACCTCGACCTGCGCCGAGGCCACGAGGGCGGACAACGCCCGGCACAGCCAGCCGGCGACCGTCACCGCCGCCACCCACGGCGCCAGGGCCAGCAGCGGCCAGGGATCACGCGCGCCGGCCGTCTGGCCCAGGAAAACAGTCACCGCATCCACCAGCCGCCGCGTCAGAAACAGCGTGGCGACCGGCAGCGCGCCCTGCGCCAGCACCAGCGCGCCTTGCCCAACCGTCCAGCCGGGCGCGCTGGTCCAGACCAGGCGGACCGCCTGGCGGATGTGCTGAAAGCGGGGTGTTTTCATGGCGAAGAGGCCTCTGCCGGCTGAGGAATGCGGCGGGAACGACCCCGCAGCGCATCCCAGGCCAGGCGGACAGGCCGCAGGCAGGCATACAGCGGATCGAGTGCCGGCGGCAAGGCAAAAGCCGCCAGATCGGCCGCGCCCGGCACGCACAGCACCCGCTGCAGATAACGAAACCGCGCGCGTCCATCATCGCGGGTCCGCCAGGCAAAGCGCACGGCGCGCCAGCCATCGTCCCGGGGCA
>CAZHSS010000172.1:0-3943 GCA_964535205.1 uncultured Verrucomicrobiota bacterium | reverse complement strand
GTTCATGATCAGCGGCGTGCCCAGCTCCGTGAAGCTCCAGATGAAGACGATCGTGCCGCCGGCGAACAGTCCGGGCATCATCAGCGGCAGGGTAATCCGGAAAAACCGCCGCAGGCGGGTGCACCCGAGATTGGCCGCCGCCTCTTCCATCGCCGGATCGATGTTGGCCAGCGCCGCCACGGCATTCAGATAGAGGATGGGATACAGGGCAAGCGTCTGCAGCAGCACCACGCCGGCGTACTGCCCGCCCCCGAGCCAGTCCCGCGCCCCCAGCCCGAACAGCGCGTTGACCATGCCATAGGCCCCGAACATCTGCTGGAACCCGATGGCCCCCACGAACGGCGGCAGGATCATCGGCACCAGCACCAGCGCCGAAAACACCGCCTTCCCCCGAAACTCGAACTGGTTGGCGATCCAGGCCAGCGGCAGCGCCACCACCAGCGCCAGCCCTGTCGTGCCCAGGGCAATCTTCAGGCTGTTGAACAGCCCTTCGACATAGATGGGGTTCTCGAACACCCCGAGCAGATAGCGCAGCGTGAAACGCCCATCCACCCAGAATCCGCCGGCCACCACCTTGCCCAGCGGCCAGAAGAACAAAAGCGACAGCAGCAGGGTCACCGCGCCAAACACAAACCATGCCGTGCTTCGTCTCATGGGCGGGCCTCCTCCCGCGCCAGCCGCGCCGCTTCGGCGTACTGGGCGCGATACTGCAGCGTCCACTGCCGCAGCAGGTCCAGCCGGTCGTATTTCTTTCCCATCGTCAGGCCCGAGGCCCAGGTCAAGGGCTCCGGCACCTGCGGCAGGCGCTGCATGGCCTCCAGCGCCCGGGGACAGGCCTCCGGACCGCCCGCCGCCGCCATGGCGCCCCAGGCTTTCCGCAGCTCCTGCCCCGCATCCAGGCACATCGCCCGGACCAGATCGCGCAGCAGCCCGAAATGCCCCGCCGTCCAGCGGGGCCGGTACACGTATTCCTCGGCCAGACGATAGGCATCCAGCACCGGGCGGCCCAGATCGTCCGTCGTGTGCGGACGGTGCCGCTCATACGACGCCTGGAATGTCGGATTCGCCGATGGATAGAAGTCCCGCCGGATCGGGAAGCGCTGGAGGGCGTATTTCTCCGGGCCGCCGGGTTCGCCGGGCCGGTAGCACCACAGCTGCTGCCCGTCTTCGCTCAGCAGGTATTCGATGAAGCGTCCGGCCAGCTCCCGGCGAGGCGCTCCGCGCAGGATCGAAATCGGATCGGCGCTGACACCCGATTCGCCTCGCGGCGTCACGTAGGCCATGGCCTCCCGTCCGCGGCCCTCGTTGCTAACCTGCGCCTCGAAACGGCCGTAGAAATCAATGGCCAGCCCGGCGGCGGCATTGCCCATGCCGACATCCAGCGGGACTTTGCTGGCGCTGTCGGTGAAGTAGCGCGCATTGGCGCCGATTTTCTGCAGCAGGCGCAACCCGTCGGCCCAGCCCTGCTCGACGGCCTCCTGGTAGGCTGCGGGAACTCCGTCCGGCATCTCGCCCGGCGGCAGCCGGGCGGCAGCGATGGCCGCTTCGAAGGCGTCGGTTTGTTCGCCGAATCCGGCGGCTTCGACCGCCTTGCGGCACTGCACCTGCACAATGGTTTCGAAGGCCTTGGCGATGCTGCCGCTCTTGGTCGGGTCCGCCAGGCCGAGAGTGCCGAACCAGCGCGGATCGGCGAGGTCTTCCCAGCTCGCGGGCTCCTGATCAATCCCCTGCGCCAGCATCCGGTCGCGGTTGTAGCAGATCCCGAATGTGCTCAGCGTCGTCCCGTACCACGTCGGCGTGCGCCAGGTTTCGCCGCTCATCCCCTCCGGGATCAGCTCGACGCCGTTCTCGTCGGCGATCAGCCCCGGTGGAACGTCGCCGGGCGCCCAGGCCGGCACCAGCAGGCCCTGGCGGGTGGCGTTGTCGCCGTCGTAGGCGCCGCCGCCGAAATACATGTCAATCTGGCTGGAAAACGCCTGGGGATCGTCCGTCTCCCGGAACGCGCGGAACATCGCCACCTGCTCCGCCCAGTCGGCCTCCTCCACCCCGTCGGGCTTCTTTGCCGGATCGAACGACTTGTTCAGGATGATGGATCCGCCGTCGCCGCGCCAGGGCCGCCCCTGCGACGTCCACCAGGCCCGGAAGCTCGACACGAATTCGCTCGTCAAATAGCGCGAGATTTCGGTCGTGCCGCCGATGTTCCGCCAGTCCACCTTCACCGGCGCGCCGAAGCGCCGGGCATGCCAGCGCGAGAACCCCAGGGCGTATTCGTGCCGGATCGCCTCGTTCATCGGCGTGATGATCACCAGCACCGGATCCCCTTCGCGCCATTCGCGCACGCCTGCCTCCTGGCGGAACCAAAACGGCAGCGCCACAATCAAAGCCAGAACCAGCAGGATGGAAATATTTCGAGCCATGGTTAGACAGGATTAACAGGATTGTTCAGGATTAACAGGATTCGAATCCGGTTTTCGATAGATCCGGAATTTCTTTTTGTATTGAAGACTGGAAGATCCGAACATGTGCCAAGGAATTCTGATAAACCGATTCTAGAAATCCGCTTCCCAAGGTCCGGTGCACCTTCATTGCACACCCGATGATCAGTCTCGTTAATCCATCGTCGTTCATGCTGGCACCGTCTTTGGGCGAAGCCTCTTGCTCTCCCTTGGCTGTTCAATCCTGTGAATCCTGAATAATCCTGTAAATCCTGTCAAATCGGCTGTCCGGTTTTCGGCGGTGAGGTTTTACTCCCTCAGCACCTGCACGTCGGCCGGGTCAACGTAGATCCTCGTCTCGGCGGACGCATCATCGCGCGCGACCAGCTTGGGCCGCGTTTCCAGCGCCTTGAGCGAAAGGCCCCCGGCCAGTTCGACGGCATGCTGGGCCACTTCGCCCAGGTAGATGCTCCCGTGCATCCGCGCCGGGAACACGTTGCGGCCCTCCGTCCGGGCGGTATGCAGCTGGACGGCTTCCGGCCGCACCGAAAGCCAAACGGAATCGCCCGCGGTTGCGTTCTCCGCCGCGGCGGCCGTCCAAACGCCGGCCGGGGTTTCCACATCGGCCGCCCCGTCGCGCACGGCCTTGACGGTGCCCTCGATGAAGGTGGTCTCGCCGATGAACTGGGCGACAAACCGGCTGCAGGGCCGGGTGTACACCTCCTGTGGCGAGCCGACCTGCAGCAGGCGGCCCTGATCGAGAATGGCCAGGCGATCGGCAATGGACAGCGCTTCTTTCTGGTCATGCGTCACGTAAATGGCCGTCAGGCCGGCCTCCTTGCAGATACGGCGGATTTCCGTGCGCATCTCCAGCCGCAGTTTGGCATCCAGATTGGATAGCGGTTCATCCAGCAGCAGGCATTGCGGTTCGATCACCAGCGCGCGGGCCAGGGCCACGCGCTGCTGCTGGCCGCCGGACAGCTCGTTGGGTTTGGCGTTGGCCCGGTCGGCCAGTTTGACCATGTCCAGCGCGCGCATCACACGGGGGCCGGCCTCGGATTTTCGAATGCCGCGCATCTCCAGGCCGAAGGCGACATTTTCGCGCAGACTCAGGTGGGGCCACAGGGCATAGCTCTGGAAAACCATTCCCATGTCGCGCTGATGCGGCGGCAGGCGGGTCACGTCGCGGTCCCCCGCCAGAATGCGTCCTTCATCGGGCTCGTTCAGTCCCGCCACGCCCCGCAGCAACGTTGTTTTGCCGCATCCCGACGGCCCGAGAAGAAAAAACAACTCCCCCGCCCCGATCCGGACATCAATACCCCGCAGCACGGTTTTGTCGCCAAATCTCTTGACCAGTTTTTCTATCGTAATGGGCACCGGCATGACGGAGTCTCCTTTGCGCAACCGGTCGTATATAGCACACCTCGTCTTCGGTTCGCCATGAATTGTTCACGGAGAATCGACGGCAGAGCGCATCTGCGATTCGGTGCATGCCGTGCAAAACAGGC
>CAZHSS010000171.1:0-3986 GCA_964535205.1 uncultured Verrucomicrobiota bacterium | reverse complement strand
CCCCGTCGGGGGGGGTATGGAGCGGCTATGGCATTAGGAAAACTGCATTAGGGCGATGCGAATCCCTGACCGTCGGATCGAATAACCGATCAGGGATCATAGAACGCGGGAGCCCGCGCTCAAGGAATCCGGTTGCTCCATATCCGCAACCCAAGGCAGCGGACGCCCCGGGCGAAACCGCCACGACACACGGATGACGGACAGCCAACCTGATCGGCACCGTCGCACCCCGCGATGACCAGCCATAAGAATTCTGTCTCGGTTATTATACTATTCGAGACAAATGAGAGTCGCGGGTTCAGGTGAATCATCCGCCAGATGACTTCAGGTTGTTCACATGGTTCACAGAGTTCTCCACAAGTTATCGTCGGGGTGAATTTCCGGGTCCCCAAAGACAAACCACCACATGTAGCGGGGCCTGGTTGCTGTATGTAAACATAATATGTATTATGCGACGTTATACATAAACGCCTGAAAACGGGGGGATTCGATCATTCCTCATAAAAAAAGCACCCGGCTGCACGATCGTGCAACCGGGCGCTGGTGTGGACTCCGCTCAGTCCTGCGGAACGAAGGAATCCTTGCCGACGCCGCACACCGGGCAGACCCAGCTGTCCGGAATGTCTTCAAACTGGGTTCCGGGCTCAATGCCGCCATCGGGGTCGCCAACGGCCGGATCATAGACATAGCCACAAACGGTGCAGAGGTATTTCATGGTCTTTCTCCTTTGGGGGTTGGTTGGGTTGCGTTTTCTCTTACAGGATCGGTTCTCGTCCAGGCTGTTCCCGCAGTTGCGCCAGCAGGGCCTTGATGTCCTGGGAATGCGCCTTGTCGCAGACCAGCGTCACGCCGTCGGCCTGCACGACCACCAGGTCGCGAACGCCAACGAGCGCGGTCAGCCGGCCGTCACTGACCACGATGTTCCCGGAGCTGTCCGCGGCGGCGACATCGCCCTGCACGGCATTCCCCTGCCCGTCCGCGGGCAGATGCTTTTCCAGCGCCGGCCACGAGCCGACGTCGTCCCAGGCGAAGGTGCCCTTGCACATCACGATGTTCGGCGCTTTTTCCATCACCGCGTAATCAATGGAAATCTTGCGCAGGTCGGGAAAATCCCGCTCCAGGGCCGCTTGGAATTCGGCGTCGCCGGCGCAGGCCGACCACGCGTCGAGCCGCTCGGCCAGCACCGGCTGGAATTCGGCGAAGGCCGCGCGGATGCTGCGCACAGACCAGACAAACATGCCGGAATTCCAGGCATAGCGCCCCGTGGCCAGGTACTCCCGGGCGGTGTCCAAGTCGGGCTTTTCAACAAACCGCCGCACACGGTGGAACTCGATGCCCCCGGAGGACAGCCAGGGCGCACCGGCCTCGATGTACCCGTAGGCGCTGCTGGGTTCCGTCGGGCCGATGCCAATGGTCATCAGCACATCGTGTTCGGCGCAGAGCGTCATGCCCTGCACCAGGGTGTCGCGGAACACCGGCAGATCCCCGATGACATGGTCGGCCGTCAGAACGCAGAACACGGCTTCCGGATCGCGGCGGCGGATCCAGGCGGCGCCTGCGGCGATCGCGGCGGCGGTGTCGCGGCCGACCGGTTCGCCCAGAATCCCCACGGGACTCCCCTCCCCCAGCAGCTCGCGGATGGGCGCCACCAGAGATTCATTCGTGACAATCAGCACCCGATCCGGCGGGATCACTCCTGCCAGGCGCTCCACGGCCTGGACGATCAGGGGCTTGCCGCCCGCCAGCGCGAGCAGCTGCTTGGGACGCCGCGAGGTGCTCAACGGCCAGAAGCGCTCGCCTTTTCCTCCGGCCATGATGACGGCATAGGCGTGGGTCAGGCTCATGCCGCGCCTCCGGTTTTCCACACGGTGGAAAAAAGTTTTCCACACCGTGGAAAAAACAAACGGACATTTTCCACGCTATGGAAAAAAAAGGCGGACGTTTTCCACGCCATGGAAAAACAATTTCCACGCCGTGGAAAATCCGGACCGGCCGGTCCGTTTAGAATACAACGGGCTGCATCCATTCCGGGAGTTCGCCGGGTTCCGTCGGGGGTTCTTCCGCCGGCTTCCGGGCGGCGGCGGCTTTTTCGGCATCCTGCCGGGCCTTGCGTTCGGCGGCCTCGAGGCGACGGCGTTCCCGGGCGGACATCTCGGGAGCGGCCGGCGGTTCCGCCGGGGCGGGCGCGGCCTGAACGGCCTGGCCGGATTCGGCCTGGCGCAGGCGCGCTTCCATTTCCTGGATTTCGCGCTTCATTTGGGCCAAGCGCTTTTCGGCGTCCTTGCGCGCAGCTTCCTCTTCGACAATACGGGCGGCGGCTTCTTCCGCGGCCCGGCGTTCGTGTTCGGCCACTTCCTGGGCAATGCGCAGGGCTTCGGCCTTGCGGGCTTCTTCTTCGGCTATCCGGGCGGCCTGTTCGGCTGTCTGGGCGGCCACCTGGGCCGCGGCTTCTTCCTGAATCCGCTGGAGTTCCGCCTGGCGCTGGGCCTCGGCTTCAGCCAGGGCGGCTTCGGCGGCGGCCTTGCGGGCTTCGAATTCGGCGATGCGCTGTTCGGATTCTTCGCGGAGGCGGCGGGCTTCCTCTTCCTGCCGGGCCATTTCTTCGGCCTGGCGGACAGCTTCCAGCGCTTCCTTTTCCTGTTCAGCCAGCAGGCGTTCCTGTTCCTTGAGGGCCTTCTTGGCTTCGGCTTCCAGCCGGGCGGCTTCCTGCTTCGCCTTCCATTCGGCGGCCTTGCGCGCCGCCTCTTCTTCGCGCGCCTTGGTTTCTTCCGCTTTCTTGCGGGCCAGTTCGGCCTTGCGGGCTTCGGCGGCGGCTTTCTTTTCCTCTGCGGCCAGCCGGTTGGCTTCCAGTGCAGCTAGACGCTCGGCTTCACGCTGGCGGGCCAGTTCTTCGGCGGCGGCTTTCTTTTCGGCGGCGGCCTGGCGCTTGGCTTCGATCCGGGCCAGCCGCTGTTCTTCCTTCAGGCGGGCTTTTTCTTCCTTTTCCATCTGGGCCCGTTCGGCCTTCGTAGGCTCGGTGCTGACCATGGGCACGACATCGGGTTGATCGCCGGTCAGCGGCACGACCAGCATGCTGGACGGCGGAGCGGCGACGGGCTGGGCCGCCATCTCCCCTTCCGGAAGCGGCGGGAGAGAGTCGTCGGCCGCGACCGGGGCTTCCGGCAAGAGATCCCCGGCGTCCGGCGGCGTTTCCTCGACGGAAGCCTTGGGGGCTTTGTCCTTCTTCCGCTTGCGGGGCTTGTCCTTTTTGGCGGCGGGCTTTTCTTCCGTCTCTTCAGCCGGCGACAGTCCGGCGGTTTCTTCCTGAGGAAGAGCCGCCATATCCATCGCCTCCGGAACCGCGGATTCCGGTTCGGATTCAGCGGGTGCTGCAGTCAATTCTTCCGCCTGTGGCAGAAGATCCGCCAAGGCCTCTTCCTCCGGAACAGCGGGTTCTTCGGCTGCGGGTTCAGCCGCGGCGTCAATCAGCAATGCCGCCAGGTCCGAGTCCGGCTCCGGAGAAGCCGGGGCTTCGGCGGACTCTGTTTCGGGTGCGGCTTCGGGCGCCTCTGCCGTTTCCACATCGGTTTCGGGCGCCACGGCTTCGGCCACAGGCGGCGGAGGGATTTCCTCCGGCATTTCCGGCTGGACGGCGGCGATATCCGTTTCGCTTGGCGGCAGGACGGCTTCCGGAGTGGGTGTCGGCGGGGTTTCTTCGGGGATCTCGACGGGTTGGTCTACGGGCTCTTCCTTGACGGCGGCCACCTCCTGGGGCGGCTCCTCCGGCTCGGGAACCGGCTCGGCGGCGGCCTGTGATTCAGACGCGGCGGCGGCTTCCACTTCCCGGGCGGCGGCGGCTTCGTTTTCCGCCGCGACGCGCGCGGATTCATCGAGGACGGCCTGTTTCTGCAGCAGGGCAAGGACGGCGCCGATCATCAGTTCATCGGCGGTCTTGCCCTGGGCCCGCAGCTCGCCCTGCAGGGCATCCGCCACGATATGCTCGGCAA
>CAZHSS010000170.1:0-4030 GCA_964535205.1 uncultured Verrucomicrobiota bacterium | reverse complement strand
CCGATGGCCAGCCTTCGGGACCAAGCCGAGATCCCTCGACTCCGCTCGGGATGACGGCCATACAGGACTACAAAGCCATTTTGCCCAGCATGCACCGAATCACAGATGCGCCCCCCGCCTGCGGGGACCGGTTATAGTTATTGCAATATGTATACATATTGCAATAACTATACAGGGGCGGGAAGGGGTGCATCCCCGATTCACTGAATTGATTTGGAGTGCGGCGGCATGACCTTTGGGGCCGCGACCCTCCTGTGCCCAAGGCTGCGGCGGGCAAGCATGTCGCGGCCCGGGAAAGCGCGGTCCTGCCCGCGCAGTCCAAAATGGGCAGCCGGAACACAAATGCGATGGAGGCGGGGTCGGTTTTGGAGTGCGGCGGGAAGGCGCACAGCGCCGCCACGCCGCTTTTGCTTTGGCACTGCAACTGGCTCAGAAAGGTCATGCGCCAAAGCTGCTTGTTGCAACAAATGCTTCCATTTGATGCCACAAGCGAGTGAGGCCCCCGGGCGTGCCGATCCAAAGCGGTGCCGCGGCCCTGGGCCTTGTCACCGCACTCCAAAGTCGAACCCAGACGGCAGAGTGGGCGCGGACGCGGCGGGAAGGCGGCCGCCGATAGGGCATTTTAAGATATGTTGTAGCCGTGCCCGTTGGGCGCGGAGCTGTTAATTCAGTGGCCGGCCCCATCGGGACCGGCTACAGAAAATCGAAATCCGCTCTAGTCTCCAGCCCAACATGATGTATATGCATCATTTAGTATGATGACTTGACATCATCTGTTTCAACCGATAGCGTATCAGCATGAGAACGACGCTTAACTTGGATGACGATGTGCTGGATCGCGCCCGGGCCTTGGCCCGAAACGGGCAGGTGCCGTTTCGGCAGGTGGTGAACGAAGCGCTGCGCAAGGGACTGACCCGCGTCGCTGAATCGGCAGCGGGCCGGGTGTATCAGACCAAGCCGCACAAATTGGGGCTGATGGCGGGACGGAATATCGACAACATTCAGGAACTGCTGGCACAAGTGGAAGGGGACGAATCCCGATGATGCTGGTGGATGCCAATCTCCTTCTGTATGCCGAGGATTCGCTGAGTCCGTCGCATGAGCCGGCGCGGATCTGGTGGGATGCGCAATTGTCAGGAACGGCGCCGGTCGGCTTATGCTGGACCGTTTTGAATGCGTTTATCCGGATTGCCACTCATCCCCGGGTTTATGCGCATCCACTACGATCCGAACAGGCAATTGCCCGGGTGACCAGTTGGCTGGAACAGCCCTGTGTCCGGCTGGTTCAGCCCACGTCTCGTCATTGGGATGTTTTTCAGAGGATGTTGATCGAGGGCCAGGCGGTCGCCAACCTGGTCACCGATGCGCATTTGGCGGCGCTGGCCCTTGAACATGGTGGTGTTTTGTACTCGACGGACCGGGATTTTGCTCGATTTCCGGGCCTGAGATGGAAGAATCCCCTCCAATCATGAATTCATTCATTCGCAAATCGGTCCAGGACCTGACGGCCTACACGCCGGGCGAGCAGCCCAAGGTGAAGGGCCTGGTCAAGCTGAATACCAACGAAAACCCGTATCCGCCGAGTCCCGCCGTGGCCCGGGCCCTGGCCGGCGTCCCGTTGGACTCGCTCCGACTCTATCCGGACCCGGTTTGGGGGGATCTGCGGGCCAAAATCGCCGAAATCAACGGGTGCGGGCCGGATCAGGTCTTCATCGGCAACGGATCGGACGAAATCCTGCGCCTGTGCATGCGGGCGTTCACCCAAAACGGCGGTGCGGTGGCCTCTTTCGACCCTTCCTATTCCCTTTATCCGGTATTGGCTGCAGCCGAGGAACTGGATTACATCCGGGTTCCGCTCCCCGACGATTTCGTCTGGACCGAACCGCCGGACGACCTGGCGGCGTCCGTGTTCTTTCTGGCCAATCCGAACGCGCCGACCGGGGTCGTCTATGAGGCGGGCACGCTGGAGGCCTTTTGCCGGCGGTTTGACGGGGTGGTGGTGCTGGATGAAGCCTACATCGACTTCTCCGGCACCCCGAACAGCTGGGAATGGGCCGGGAAGCTGCCCAACGTGGTCGTCAGCCGCACGTTTTCCAAGTCGTTTTCCTTGGCCGGGTTGCGGTTTGGATACGCGCTGGCCGCCCCGGAACTGACTGGGGCGCTGATGAAGCTCAAAGACTCCTACAACCTGAACCGCCTGATCCAGGCGGCCGCCCGGGCTGCGCTGGACGATTTGGACTGGGTGCGCGACAATGTCCGGCGGGTCGTGGCCACGCGCGAACGGGTTGCTGCGGAACTGGACCGTCGCGGATTCCGCGTGATCCCGTCCGGCGCCAATTTCCTGTTCATTTCCCCGCCGGCAGGGCGAACCGCCGCCGATTGCTTCCAGTCGCTCCGCGACCGGAACATCCTGGTGCGGTATTTCCCGGGGGAGCGCACCGGCAACTGGCTGCGGGTCAGCATTGGCACCGACGCCGACATGGACGCCTTCCTCGCCGCGATCTGACACAGAATCGAGACGCCGTTTTGACCCGGGTAGGGCGAATCGTCCCCGATGAGCCGCTTTCTTGACGCAGCCCTGGGGGGGGGGGTGATGCAATTCATACGCGCAATGAAAATGTGTAAATAAGGACTTGAACTCCTTTATTGCACATATTTCGGGGCCTATTTTATGCGAAAACAGCAACATTTTCACAAAAAATGACGTGAGGCTCTTGCAAAACTCCGTTTTGCCAGAGCCGTATTCAGAATCCAGAATTCAGGATTCGGAATGATCAGCCACTGAACCGCATCTCCGCCAACGCATTGCAACATTCTGACTACTGACTTCTGACTCCTGAATACTCTCTTGCAACAACTCCGCCAGGAGTTTTGCAAGAGGCTCGTATGAATGGTTGTGTTCATTACAATCCAGCTCATAAAACCTGTATTTGGCAGTGAACGGGGTGTGAAGGTTTGTCGGCAGCGATTGAGTCGACAGGTGGCGCCGGGGGCGCGCAGGGCAGGGAGCGCCGGCAGTCCGAGAGGAGGCCGGAACCGGAACGAGAACGGCGGCGATGCGGGGAGCCGGAACCGGCCGCCCTATGTCTCCTGCAGGTGCGATCCGGTGAAGATGCCTCCGCGCCGGCAACCGACCGGAAGCGGTTTGAAGGCAGGAGAAGCGGAAGAAGCGGGTTGGCTCTGGCGCGATGCGATCCCCGGCGGCCGCGGGAAGCCAACGCCGGTGAACGAATGGATTGCGGCATCGAAAGCCGGAACAGGGGGTTGCGGCGGTTTTTTTGATTGCCAGCCGGACGCTTTTCCGGTCTACTTTCCGTAAATAGGGCATAAGGCCCGTCTCTAGGCAGCGAAGGAAGAACGCATGAGGATCAGAACAGGTGCGGTGGGCTTGGGATTTGTCGCAGGCCTGATGGCCGTGATGGCGTGGCTGGGGAGCGCGGTGCAGACTTTCGGGCAGGCGTTGGCCGTGGCCGAAGCGGATGCCGCAACGATTCCCGCCGCCGAGGCGCCGGCCGCACCGGCGGTCGAGACGCCGGAGATTCTTTCCGAAGATGCCGGCATGCAGGCGCGGGTGGCCCAGCGGCTGGATGCGCTGAAGTCGGCCGATCTGATGGCGCTGCGGGAGGCCTACAGCCAGTGCATGCAGAAAGCGCAGGAACTGGCGGTGGAGGGGCCGGCGTTGCGCCAGGCCGCCCGGGAGGCCTACGAAGAGGCCCGGCTGAATTCCGACGCCGCCAAGGAGATTCACCGTCAGCGCGCCGAACTGGACCAGCAGCTGGACCAACTGCTGCGCGACCTGCCGGAGGTGAAGGGCAAGCTCGAAGAGATTGCGAAGCTGGAGCAAGACATGCTGCTGGAGCTTCGGGTCCGAACCGCGCTCGCCGGCCTGATTGCTGAACGCGAAAAACAAGCGCCGCCGCCGGCGGCGGAATGACGGGGCGGAATACAATGTCGAACAGGATGGATTCAGGGAATAAAGAGGTGGCCATGCAAACAGCGAATATCCAGTTGCCGTATCCGATGAAGGCTC
>CAZHSS010000169.1:0-4035 GCA_964535205.1 uncultured Verrucomicrobiota bacterium | reverse complement strand
GTTATGTTCGCGGGTGAGTCGGGCGACCTCGGCATTTTCGCAGAGTGCAGCACGCACATGGGGGAAGCGGTTGGCGACGATGCTCATGCCGATGCCGGTTGTGCAGACGAGGATGCCGCGTTTGGCTTCTCCGGTCTCGACGGCGGTGGCGACGGCTTCTCCGTAGTCGTTGTAATCGACCGAGTCTGTGCTGTCGCAACCCAAGTCGTTAAATGCGATTCCTTTTGCTTCAAGCACGTGTTTGACGGCTTCTTTGATGGCGTAGCCGCCGTGGTCTGATCCGATTCCGATTTTCATGCAAATTCCTTTCCAAAACACTCGATCGCGCCGGTTGGCGCCGTTGTCCGCCGTCTGGCGGCCCGCCCGCCGGCCTTCCCGTCCGGCCAAATGGCTCAGACGCGGCCCCTGGCGCGGGTTTCGTCAACCGGCGCAGGATGCCACCAGCCGCCCCCTCCGGTCAAGAGCCGGGTCTTGCCCCGCATAAGACGCATTAGACGGGGCGCATCTGTGATTCGGTGCATTCGCGATGGCCAAATGGGCAAACAGCCCGGCTCGGCAGGGACGCCTCGCCCTACCCCGACCGGTCGGATGCCTAACAGGTAGGTAGGGCGAACCCTCCGGGTGAGCCGCAGGCCTTCACCCTGCACCGAATCGCAGATGCGCCCCCCGCTTGCCATTTATTCCTTTCCAACTGGCGCCTTCCGGACAAACGCGCTAGAGTGGGGACCTGATATGAACCCATGGCGGAGGTGGATATGAAAACCGGATTTCGAATCGCGCTGGCCATCCTGATCCTGGCCGTGGTCGCTCTTGTCTTTGTGTTCCGTCCGGAGCCGGCCCCCGGACCGGCCGACGCGACACCCGCGGTGGAAACCGCCAAGCCCGTTGCCGCCCCGCCGTACAAAGCCGCCATCGAAGGCGCCGTGCCCGGCGAGTGGACCATGGATTTCGATGCCGCGCTGGCCCTGGCCGCGGAGACCGGCCTGCCTCTGTTCCTGAATTTCACCGGCAGCGACTGGTGCGGCTGGTGCCGCCTGATGGACAAACAGGTCTTCTCCACCGGCGCGTGGCAGGCCTGGGCCCGGGAGAACCTGGTGCTGGTCTGGATTGACTTTCCCCAGGACAAGCGCCTCGTCCCGGAAGCCTTCCGCCGACGTAACGATGTCCTGCTGCGCGAATTCGGCGTCGGCGGCTTCCCCACGTTCATCCTCCTGGACGCCGACGGCAAGACCCGCCTCGGCCAGACCGGCGCCGAACGCAACATCACCCCCGAGCGCTTTATCGCAACGCTGGAGGAACTCCTCCTCGTCACCGACAAGTCCATCGCCGCCCTCCGCGCAGGCATGAGCCCGGAGGATCAGGCGCGCTTGGACGAATCCCGCGATGCCCTGGCCCACGTCCGCCGGAAACTCGAAGACTGGATCCAGGCCGACCCCGAGCAGAACGAGGAGAACCTGGCGATCTTCAACGGCATGCGGGAGGAGATCGGCCATGCCGAAGCCGAACTGCTCGGCCTGCTCAAAACCGCCCGGGACGCCGCGTCCCGCCCCTGACCCGGAGGTCCCCATGAACAAGTTTCCTCTTTTCCTGGCCCTGCTGGCGTCCCTGGCGGCCCCCCCCGCCCGTTCCCAGCCCGTCCCGGAGCCCCCCCCGGCCCCCGTCTATGTCATTCCCATCCGCGGTCAGATCGAAGGCGCCCTGCTCTATGTGATCCGCCGGGGCCTCACCGAAGCCGAACGCGAACACGCCGCCGCCGTGCTGCTCGTCATGGATACCCCCGGCGGAACCCTGAATGCCGCCAGCGACATCGTCCGCTCCATCCAGGCCGCCCCGACTCCCGTCCATACCTTCATCGAAAAGGATGCGTTCTCTGCCGGCGCCATCATCGCGCTGGCCACCCGGTCCATCTACATGGCGCCCGGCTCCGTCATCGGCGATGCTCTCCCCATCCTGATGTCGCCCGTCGGCGGCGTGCAGGACATGTCGGAAGGCCTTGAGGAAAAATCCGTTTCCGCCGTTTCCGCCCTGGTCCGCGCCGCCGCCCAGGCCGCCGGCCACGACCCCGAACTCGCCGAAAAAATGGTCCGCCGCGAAAAGGAATTCAAGATCGGCGACGACGTCATCAGCCCCGCCGGCCAGCTCCTGACGCTGACCGCCGAAGAGGCTGCCCGTCCCGGCCGCGAGGAAGGCCGCTCCCTGCTGTCCGCCGGCACCCTGCCCGACCTCGCCGCCGTGCTCGACGATCTCGGACTGGCCGGCCATCCCGTCCGCGAACTGGAGATCACGGCCGCCGAGCGCATGGCGCGCTGGATCGCCGCCGCGGCGCCCGTCCTGATGATTCTCGGCTTCCTCGGCATCTACCTCGAAATCAAAACCCCCGGCATCGGCCTGCCCGGCCTGTTCGGCGCTGTCTGCCTTGCGCTGTTTTTCTGGGGCCACCACATCGCCGGACTCGCCGGCATGGAAGACCTGCTGCTGTTCGCTGTCGGCGTCGTGCTGATCCTGATCGAACTCTTCGTCATCCCCGGGTTCGGCGTTACCGGCATGCTGGGCATTGTGCTCGTGCTGCTCTCGCTGGTCGGCGCCATGACCCGCATCATCCCGGGCGGCCCCCTGCTGCCGGATTGGCCGGCCCTGCAGATCCCGGTGCTGAAGACCTTCGCCGCCATCGTCGGCACGGGCGCGCTGGCGCTGCTGCTCGGCCGGTTCCTGCCCCGTAGCCGTTTCGTCAACCGCCTGGCTCTCGCCGCCTCCACGTCCGCCGCCGACGGCTATACTGCCGCCGACGACACCTCGGCGCGGGTCGGCCAAAGCGGCGTCGCCCTGACCCCGCTGCACCCCTCCGGGGCCGCCCGCATCGGCGGCGAACGGCTCGATGTTGTCACGGCCGGCGAATTCCTCGAGGCCGGCACGCCGGTCCAGGTGGTCGAAGCCCACGGCAACCGCCTGGTCGTCGCCAAAGCCCCGGGCTGATGCGGCCTCCCCGTGAATGACAGGTGCGCCATCCGTCCCGGCATCGAAGCCATTCCCCGCGAATGGCTCGACGGGCGGCGCGTCGGCCTGGTGGCGCATCCCGCCAGCCGCACAACCGACGGCCGCCATGCCGCCGCTTTCCTGCGGGACACGGGCGCGAACCTGACGGCACTCTTCGGCCCCGAGCACGGATTCTTCGGGCGCGGCGGCGCCGGGGAAGCCGTCGGCGACGCCGAACACACCGAGTGGAAGATCCCCGTCTTCTCGCTCTATGGCGACACGCGCGCGCCCGCCCCGGCCATGCTGGAGCGGGTGGATGTCGTCGTTTTCGACCTGCAGACCATCGCCTGCCGGGCCTACACCTACGGCTCCACGCTGCGCCTGCTGATGGATGCCTGCGCCCTTCACGGCAAAACGCTGGTGGTGGCGGACCGCCCGGATCCCCTGATGCTGACGCCCCCCGACGGGCCGATGCTCGATGCGGACTGCGCGTCGTTCGTCGGCCTGGTGCCCACGCCGTTCTGCCACGGCCTGACCCCGGGCGAACTGGCGCTGTTTCTGCAGGACACCCTCGGCCTGGACACTCTCGACCTGCGCATCGTCCCCTGTCCTGGGCTGTCGCGCCGCCAAACCCTGACGGAACTCTTCCCGGCGTGGCATGCCCCCTCCCCCGCCATCGTATCGCTGGAAAACGCCCTGTGCTTCCCGCTCACGGTTTTCTTCGAAGCCCTGCCGATGATCGACCACGCCCGCGGCACCCCCCTCGCGTTTCAATGCATCGGCTCGGTTCACGCCGACGTGTCCGGCCTGGAACTCTCCCCGCAGCCGGGGCTGGCGATCGAACCCGCCGACTATCCCGATTCGTCCGGCGCGCTTCTGCACGGGCTGCGCTTCCGGATCACGGATCCCGCCGCCTGCCGTCCCGCCGCCGCGGCCTGGGCCCTCCTGTCGGCCCTGGAACAGCTCATCGGCCCCGCCCTGTGGGCCTTTCCCGGCAGCCGGCCCGGCTTCGCCAGCCAGCTCTGGGGCACCCGCACCCCCGCCCCCCCCTGGCCGCCGTTC
>CAZHSS010000168.1:2901-4050 GCA_964535205.1 uncultured Verrucomicrobiota bacterium | reverse complement strand
AGGAGACAGGGGACAGGGGGCAGGAGACAGGGGACAGGAGACAGGGGACAGGGTTCAGGGGGGCAACGTGGGTCGTTCTGCTGCTGCTGGCGGGATGCGCGGGGCCGAGGGTGCAGTTCACGGATGCGAACTGGGTGTCGCATGTCACGACGGGGAAGGGGAGCGCGGGACGCGGGGATTTCCGGCGCGCGGGGGAGGCCTTCGGGCGGGCGCAGGAGAGGGCGCGGGCGCTGGATGACGCGGAGGCCCTGGCGGTGGCCGCCGTGAACCGCGCGGTGTGCCTGCTGCAGACGGATCGCGCGGCGGAGGCGCTGGCGGGCGTGGCGGAAGCGCTGGCCGATGAGCGGGTATCGCCGGAACGCCGGATGGAACTGAACGTGGCGGGGGCGCGGGCGGAGATGGCCCTGGGGCGTCCGGAGGAAGCCCGGGCGCGTACGGCGGCGGTGTTCAAGGCCAACCCGCCGCCGGTGCTCTGGGCGCAGGCCGCGCTGGCGCTGGGGGGCGCGGAGCTGGCGGACCTGGACGCGCCGGCGGCGGAACGCGCCCTGGCGGGGCTGCCGGCGGCGGTCTGGCGCACGCTGCCCGCCAGCCTGCAGGCGGAACGGGCGGAAATGGAGGCGCGGATTTCGGCGATGCTGGAATCGCCCGGCGGGGCATGGGAATGGCAGGACCGCGCCGCGGTTTTCTGGCGCGAGGCGGGCCGCCTGCCGGACATGGCGCGTGCGCTGGCCGAGGCCGGGCGCCATGCCCGTGCCGCGGGGGATTCTGCGGCGGCAGGCGACCGCTTCTGGCGTTCGGCCCGCAGTCTCTGGGCGCAGGGGCTTCGCGACGAGGCCGTGCGGGTGCTGGAGGAAGGCGTGGCCTGTGCCGCCGAGGCCCGGGACGAAGCCGCCGGCCGGCGCATGGCGGAGCTGCTGGTAACTTTTCAGGGGCAAACGCGACCGATGGAAGGCAAGACAGAGGAGCACAGGAATGAATAAATGGATCCTGATGGCTGGGGTGGCGCTGGCGGCGGCGTGCGCCTGGGCTGGAGAGATGAGCGTGCAGGTGCGCGAGGGACAATTGCGCAACCGGGCGTCGTTCCTGGGCACCGTGAGCGGCACCGTGGCGTACGGCGACCGGGTGACGGTCGGCCAGCGGCAGGCGGGC
>CAZHSS010000168.1:0-2891 GCA_964535205.1 uncultured Verrucomicrobiota bacterium | reverse complement strand
GGTTCGAAGTGACCGGCTCGCCGTCGGGCGCAACCGGCTGGATTCACGAATCGGCGCTGACGCCCAAGCGGATCGTGACGGGTTCGGGCGTGGACGACGCGCGCATCGGCGCCAGCGGCGAGGAAGTGGCGCTGGCCGGCAAGGGCTTCAGCAAAGAGGTCGAGGCGGAATACAAGAAGCAGAATGCCAAGCTGGATTACGTCTGGGTGGACCGCATGCTGCTGTTCAAGATTCCGGAAGCCCAGCTGGTGGAATTCCTGCAGCAGGGGGGGCTTGTCCAATGAGCGGGCGCATCATGAAAACCCGTTTCTGGCGGACGGCAACGGCAGCGGCGCTGGGACTGTCGCTGGCCTGGGCCCTGTCGGGCTGCGAGACCCTGAACCAGCTGTCGGAGGGCATCACGTCCCTGGCGGTGGCGTCCGGGGATCTCACCGAGGAGCAGGCGGCCAGCATCAACCGCAGCACCAAGGCGGTGACGAAGACGTTCGAGGACATCACCCCGGAGCAGGAGTACTACATCGGCCGCACGGTGGCGGCCACGGTGCTGCTGGGCTACCAGGCGCTGCCGGCGCCGAAGCTGAACGACTACGTGAACCGCGTGGGGCAGGCCCTGGCGCAGTTTTCGCTGCGGCCGGAAACCTTCGGCGGCTACCGCTTCCTGGTGCTGGATTCCGACGAGATCAATGCGTTTGCCGCGCCTGGCGGCCTGATCCTGGTGACGCGCGGCCTGCTGAAGTGCTGCGACACCGAAGACGAGCTGGCCGCGGTGCTGGCGCACGAAATCGGGCATGTCGAGAAGCTCCACGGATTGCGGGCCATCAAGACGGGGCGGCTTGGGTCGGCCCTGAGCACGCTGGCGGTCGAAAGCGTCAAAACCCTCGGCGGCGAGCAGCTGGCCGAGGTGACGAAGGCCTTCGACGAGTCCATCAACGACATCACGGGCACCCTGATGAACAGCGGCTATTCGCGGCGGCTGGAGTTCGAGGCGGATGGCTGCGCGGTGGACATTCTCCGCAAGGCCGGCTATCAGCCCGGCGCGCTGATTTCCATGCTGGAAAACATGCAGGCGAACTGGCAGCCGGCCCGCATGGATTTCGCGGCGACGCACCCGCCGCCGGGCGACCGCATCCTCCAGCTCAAGCGCCGGGGGCTGGCGGCGAGCAAAGAAACGGCCCCGGCGCGCCAGAAGCGGTTTGATGCCATGCTTCGATCGCTGTAGGGCCGGCCCGGGATGAACAAAAAGCTGGCCTATGGTCTTCTGGCGGGCGCCGTGGCGGCGGCCGCGGCGGGATGGCTGGAACGGACCGGGCTCGCCGCGCGCGGGGACTATGCTCTGTCGGACTGGCGCGCGCGCCTGCTGGCGGAGCCGTCGCCGGCGACGCCCCGGGTCAAGCTGGTGCTGGTGGACCAGGCCAGCCTGGACTGGGCCAGCCGCAATCTGGGCTGGTCGTGGCCGTGGCCCCGCGAAGCCTATGCCGCGGTCTTGAACTATCTGAAGCGAAACGGGGCGAAAACCGCGGTCTGGGATGTGCTGTTCACCGAACCGTCGGCGTACGGGGTGCCGGACGACGAAGCGCTGGGCGCGGCGGCCGGGGATTTCGGGCCGTTTGTCGGCGCGGTGTTTCTGGGGCGTCAGGCGGATCAGGCCGCCGCCTGGCCGGAGTTCGCCCGGCCCAATCCCCTGGAGGTCGGGGGATGGGAGGACTGGCTGGCGGCGCGGCCGGACAGGGCGGCGGAGCTGGTTTCGCCGGGAGCGGCGTTTCCGGTGCCGGAACTGGCGTCGAAGGCGGCCTGGCTGGGCAACGTGCGCGAAACGCCGGACGGCGACGGCGTTTTCCGGCGGACCGCGCCGTTCCGGATGTTTGACGGCCGCGTACTGCCTTCGCTGGGCGTGGCCGGCTGGCTGGCGGGTTTGGAGGAACGCCCGGTCGTGGCGCGGATGGAACCGTGCGCCCTGACCGTGGCCGGGCGGCGCATTCCGCTGGATCGTGCCGGGCGGATGATCGTGAAATTCCGGGGGCCTTCCGGTACGCACGAGGCCTATTCGGCGGCGGCGGTGATTCAGTCGGAATTGCGTCTGCTGGAGGGCGGCGAGCCGCCGATCCGGGACGGCGGCGTGTTCCGGGAAACCCATGTGGTCTTCGGGTTCAGCGCGCCGGGGCTGAAGGATCTTCGGACCACGCCCATGGGCGGGGACTATCCGGGACCGGAGATCTACGCCACGGTGCTCGACAATCTGCTGGCGGGCGATTTCCAGCGCGATGCGCCGCGCGCCGCGGTCTGGCTGTGGGTTCTGGTGCTGGCGCTGGCGGCGGGGGCGGCGGCCGCCTCGGCCCGCAGCGGCTGGCACAGCGCGGCGGCGGCGGTGATCCTGATTCCCCTGCCGGCGCTGACGGGGCTGGCGGCGTGGCAGGCGGACATCGTGATGCCGGTGGCGGGTGCGTCGGCCGGGGTTGTCGCGGGGCTGCTCGGCGGCGCCATGGTCAACTTCGTCCTCGAAGGCCGCCAGAAGATGTTTATCAAGGGCGCGTTCAAGCACTACCTCAGCGCCGACGTCATCGAGCAGATCATGCGCGATCCCAACAGCCTGAAACTGGGCGGAGAAAAACGCGAGCTGACGATTTTCTTCTCGGACCTGCAGGGGTTTTCGACCATCTCGGAGCGGCTGGGGCCCGAAGACCTGACGAAGCTGCTCAACGACTACCTGACCGACATGACCGACATCATCCTCGAGGAAGGCGGCACGCTGGACAAATACGAGGGCGACGCGATCATCGCGTTCTGGAATGCGCCCCTGGCCCAGCCCGACCACGCGGTGCGCGCGGTGCGCGCCGCGGTCCGCTGCCAGCGGAAACTGGCCGAGCGCCGCGCGGAATTCGCGCCCCGTGATT
>CAZHSS010000167.1:0-4055 GCA_964535205.1 uncultured Verrucomicrobiota bacterium | reverse complement strand
GGTCGGAGGGGGCGAGACGGGGCATGTGGTCCAGGGCGGCCAGGAGCAGGCGGGAAACGTCGTGCCAGGGGTAGAGGTGGACATGGGCATCCAGATGAAGACGGATGACGCTCATTTCAACGCCTCCGGTCCGGGCGGCAGCAGATCGGCCAGCGCTTCGGGAGAAAGCGTGAAGACCAGGTCGCGACCGCGAACCGCGGCCCACCGGGGTCCCCCTGGAGCCGTTTCCGCGCCCACCTGCAGGGTCACGCCCAGTCCGGTCTGCCCGCGCAGGCGGATTTCCAGGGATAGAAAAGGCGTCTGGAACCCCATGCCGGGGCGGGAGTCGGGGGGCATGAGGGCTAGAGCGCGCAGCGGCGCCAGGCGGGCCAGCAGGCGATCCGCCCATGGCGCATCGGCCGACCATTGGCCGGTGGCCGGATCGCGCACGAGCCGCAGCGACTTCGCGGAGGTGGCCACCAGGATTTCTTCCACATCGCCGGGAGGAATCGTCAACATGTCTCGGGAGCGGTACAGGAGGGGATCCAACGGTGCGTCGAGCAGCCTGGAGGGCGAGGCCACGGCCCAGGCCGCCTGGTCGTCCGTTTCGAGCAGAATCCGGTCCGGTCGCTCCGGATGCGGTCCCAGGCGGACGTGCAGCGGCGGCGTTTCGGCATTGCGCATCCCGATCCAAAGCAACCGGGGCAGCGCGGCATTCGAGGAAGAGGGCGGGCCGTCAAAGGCGGCCAGGCGGATATCCCCCCAGGCCCGGAGCAGGGAATCCACGGCGTCGTCGTCCGCGGGAGCCTGCATGGGGTTCGTCATGGTCCAGCGACCTTCGGCATCCCGTTCGAATTCCAGCACGGATTCGTGTTCCTCCAGGCGGATGCGGGCAACCGAGGAAAGGGGCAACGCCGGCAGGCGGCGGTCGCGCAAGTCGTCGGGGCGGATAGTCAGGGCATCGCGCAGATCCGCAGGAACGGCATAGACAGAATTGTCCGCCTGGAGCCGGGCATAAACGAGCGCCGGGGCGTTGGGCAGGGCATCGCCCAGGGACAGCATTTGCGTGCCGTTGGCGGATCCGGTGTTGAGCACCGCGGTGATGGCGCCCTGACTGTCGAGACCATACGGTGCGAGATCGCCGACGCCATCCTGGACGAACTGGGCGATCCGGCCCGCCAGCAGTTTTTCAATCAGGGCCATCACGGTGGCGGAATCGGCCCGGGCGGTAAACGGCTGGAACAGGCGCCATGCGCCGTCGGCGTCGCGGGCGAGCTGGATGTAACCGGCGTGCGTGCGGATATCAAACCGGTCAATGGCGGCGGGATCGCCGGCAAGCAGGGTGCGGTCCCGCAGGGCGTCCGGGCTGGCGGGGAGCAGTTCCATCAGATCCGCATGGAGCCGGGCCACCGCGGGCTGGTCCGCCTGGCGCACATAGACGCCGTCGCCGAGCGGGGTGCGGCGGCCGATGAGGATCCGGTTGGTCAGCCCGTTTTCGATCAGCGTGATGCCGGCGCGGGGGCGGTCGAGACCGTAGGGGGCGTACGGTTCGGGGGAGCGGCGGGGGGGCAGGATGATGTCCCCGCGCGACAGCTCCTGCAGTCCCCCCAGGAGCCGCTCGATGGCGACCGACTCGGCCCGGGCGGAGATCGGCCGGACGAGCCGCCAGCGGTCCTGGCTTCTCCGGCACTCCAGCGACAGGTCGCCGGACTCGATGATCAGGCGCTGGACGCGGGTCGGGTCGAAACGAAAGGCCCGCCGCGCCTGTTCATACCGGTCGCGAGCGGCGTCCTCATCCCGCTCCCAGAAAGACGCCAGCAACCCGAGCATCAGGGCAACGAAGGCCAGAAGGAATGTCAGGCGCAGATTCATCTCAGCGCCTCCTTCGCCAGACCACGACCAGCCCGGCCGCCGCGGCCAGCCCCGGCCAGCCCAGCACGATCATTCCCAACAGGCAGCGAAGCTGCCGGGCATCCATCACCACGCGGAATTCATCCAGGGGCGCGGCAGAAACCGCCAGCAGGTCTTCGCGTTCCAGGAGCCAATTGACGCAATTCAGGAAGAAATCCGCATTGGCGCCGGTCAGGCCGCCGTTGGTGATGAACGCCGAATCGCCGACCACCACGAGACGGGTCGGGCGGATCTGGACATGGACGCCGGGAACCGGTCCGCGCTCAACGGCCAGCGCCACGGGCACGGGACCGGCGATGTCCACCGGGGCGTCGAAGTGGGGTGCCGCTTCGTCGGGATTGTATTCCGCCCAGCCGTCCGCGCTGCTGGCGGCCAGCGCCGACAGCAGGGGTTTGTCGGCTCCGGAAGAGACGGCCAGCGGCCGGACAGACCGGGGCAGATAGAAGACCGAGGCCAGCCCCTGGAGGGGAGCGGTGACCGGGTGGTCTTCATAGGCGGTGACATACAGTTCGCGGCCCGTCAGGGTCCGGGCGGGATCCGCCACGATGTCATCCCCGAGCAGGACGCCCCAGCCCTGCAACAGGGATTCGAGGCCCGTGCGGGTGCGGGCGTCGAGCAGCGCGAGCAGCCGGCCTTTGCGGTCAAGATAGTCGCGGATCAGCGCGATTTCGTAGGGCGCGAATTCGCGGATGGGACCGGCCACGATCATCAGGGCGCAGTGGGAGGGCACGGCTTTGGCTTCGCCCAGATTGAGCACCTCCACGTCGAGGTTGTCTTCGCGCAGGCGCGCAGCGATCCGGGACGCCCCGGTACGCTGGTCGAAATCCAGCGGAGACCGCTCGCCATGCCCCTGGGTGAAAAAGACGGCCGGCCGGACGGATTGGGCCAGGGAGTGAATCGCGCTGCTGAACAGCGCTTCGCCGCGAAAGGCCCGTCGGGGGAAGCGGGTCTCGCCGCCGGGATAGCCGTACTCCACCAGATCGTTTGCGGAAACCGCCTTGTGGCGCCCGGCCAGATCGAACACCACGGTTTCGCCGCTCTCCAGGCGGAAGCGCTGCACCAGCTGTTCCGCCTCGGCCAGCTGACGGTCGGGATCCACCAGATTCACCAGGACCCGGTCGCTGGCCGCGGCGTATTCCCTCAGCAGGCGCACGGTGCGCGGATAGGCTTCGTGGCCGGGCCGAATCAGCACGTGGACCTGAATGGCTTCCGGGATGGAGTGCAGGATTTGCCGGCTGCGGTCGGACAGGCGCGAGTGGGGATCGCGGTTCCAATGCCAGCGGACTGGCGCGCGGGCAGACAGCACATTGACCATCACGGCAATGAACAGCGCCAGCAGAAGCACCAGGCCGAGGTTGGCGCGGAACAGCAGACGGTGCAGCCGTCCGGCCAGAGGGGATCGGGTGGATAGAAGGTTCATGCCCATCACCGCAGCCGGCGCGCCTCCAGAATCCGGATGGAAGTGAACAAGAGCAGGACGGTGGCGCTCAGATGAAGTGTCACGGCGCGGGAGTCCACGATCCCGGACCGGAAATCCGCCATGTGCAGCGGCACCGAAAGAACGGGAGCCAGGTGCCGGACGCTGTCCAGCCGGGCGGGCAGTTCAACCGATCCCAGTGACAGCAGCAGGCCCAGCAGGGTCAGACTGGCGATGGCGGCGACCACCTGATGACGCGCAAACAGGGAGCACAGCAGGCCCAGCGCCAGAAAGGACGCCCCGATCAGCGCGGTTCCCAGATAGCCGGCGGCCATGGCGCCCCAGTCCAGCGGCGGCAGCCGGGCGCCGCACAGTTCCAGGACGAACGGATAAGACAGCGTCGGCAGCCACAGCAGCAGAAATGCCGCGCAGGCTCCGGCATACTTGGCCAGGACCACTTCGGTTTCCGAGACCGGGGCGGTCATCAGGGACTCCATCGTGCCGGAACGGTATTCTTCGGCGAACAGCCGCATGGTCAGCAAGGGAGAAGCCACCAGCATGGCCAGCCAGAATACGGGAGAACCGAAAAAGGCTGCCGTCAGGTCGCTGTCGGCCGGTCCCTGTGCCAGGCGCGAGGCCAGCAGCCAGAAATGGGTGCCCGTGATCAGCAGGAAAAAAGCGGCGACCACCGGGCCGATGGAGGTCAGAAAGAACGCCTGCAGTTCCCGTTTCCACAGAGGGAGGAACG
>CAZHSS010000166.1:0-4117 GCA_964535205.1 uncultured Verrucomicrobiota bacterium | reverse complement strand
CTCCGTTCAATCCGTAGCTTGGCTGTTTGGGCTGTTCGATCCTGTGTTCCTGTGTTTCCTGTTTTCCTGCTGAAACACTCGAACCCCTCCTCCCCCTTTTCGCGCCTTTCGTACCTTTCGTAGTTTACCTTCCCCCGACTGTTCTCCTGGGTTCCCATGCTTCCTGTTGTCCGGCTGGGTTGTTCCCGCTGGGTTGTTCCCCGAAACCCGCCCTTGTCCGCATGGGCCGGATGAGCTATAGTCCGGATAGAAGAGACGCAACGAAGGAGGGTTGATCATGAAAATCCTGGCCGCCTTGGACCTTGCCGCCGACCACTCCGATCTTCTCCGGGAAGCCCGCACCTGGGCGAGCGGACTGGGCGCAAAGCTCTGGCTGCTGCATGTGGCCGCACCCAACCCCGACTTCGTCGGGTACGAAACCGGACCCGACACCGTGCGCGACGCCATCGCCCACCAGTTGCGCGTCCAGCGCGTCCAGCTCGAAGAAGCCGCCGAAAACCTCCGCCGCGACGGCCTGGAGGTCACGGCCCTGCTGGTGCAGGGGCCTACTGCCGAAACAATCCTCCGCGAGGCGGACAAAATCGGCGCCGATGTCATCCTGATGGGGACGCGCGCCCACGGCAAGCTCCACGACTGGCTCGTAGGCTCCACCAGCAAGGGCGTTCTCCACAAAACCACCCGCCCCGTCCTGCTCATCCCGCCCGGTGCCGGACACTCCGAAAACAGTCAAACGTCCTGAGGCGGCGTCCTCTTGCCGTCCGGCCGGATCAGGACGCGCTCAGGTCCTCCAAAAAAGACAGAACCGGGAATGCCGCAGTACGACACCACCCGCCTGACCTTTTCCCTCCGGCGCCGGCCGCCTCATTCCACGGCCGGAGCCGGCCGCTCGTAACGGGTCGGCCCGTTGGGCCAGCGGGTCTGCATCAGCCACTCGCGGGGATATCCGATCTTTTCATTAAGCCGGCCCGGAAAATTCAATCCGCCGTCCGCGTACTCCGCCACCAGCCGATCGCCGAACTGCTGCCACGCCGCAAAAACGGCATGGGCCTGCTCCGTGCTGAATGCCGTCAGCCATGCCACGGCCTGCGCCGGATCCTCGGCATGCCGCGCCTGCGCCCGGGCATCCGCCTCCGCCACCGCCTCGAAGGCCGCTTTCTCCAGTTCGCCTCGCTTCGCCACGATGTCCGCATGAATCCGCTGATAGTTCAGCCCCGCCCAGTTCTCGACGAAATTGAACGCCCAGAACGCCGAATCGCGCGTGAACATCCGCGCATCGCAGGTCTTGTACGGCGCGGCCACATTCGTGATGCCCGCGTAGAACGGCGTGAAGCAGGTCTCCGCCGGCTTGGCGTTGCCGAACCACAGGATGCCGCCGACCGGATCCGGCAGCCAGGACCGCCCTTCGCACACGAATACATACGTGCAGTAGTACACCGACAGCGCTCGCTCCCACGCCCCCTCCCGCTTCACCGTCGGATCCGCCACGTCCCCGCCCGCGTCATACGGCCCCAAAAAACGGTACGGACAGCCGAACGGCCCGGCCGCCACCCCCTTCGTCAGGTCGAATTCGGTCCCCTCGTAATGGTCGCGGTACAGCTCCATCACGTCTTTCCGCGCCAGCTTCCGGTCCGGCTTCACCGAGAACGGATACGCCCGCGTGTAGCCGTCCTCCACCCATGCCGGGAACTCCCGCGACGGCGCCAGCTTGTCCATCAGCCGCCATACCCGCCGCAGCGAATAGTACGGATGGCTGTATTCGCCCAGGCTCACCGTGCGCAGCCAGTCCAGCTTGCCGTCTTCCGGTTTCCACCAGCCCTGATCCAGCGCTGTCCGAAACAGGTGCGCACCGAACTGCTGGTCCGGATTCTCCGGATCGATTTCCCGGATCCGAAACTCGTTGGCCGCCACGAACACCTCGCCGTCCGGCACCTTCTGCGCCGCCCACAGCCCCGGCACCCCGTCCGGACCCGGGGCCATTTCAATCACCCAGGCCTCCTTCGGATCGGCCACCGGCAGCGTCTCGCCCGTCCCGTAAAACCCGTACGTGTCGATCAGGCGGCCGATCAGTTCCACGGCTTCCCGGGCGGTCCGGCACCGCTCCAGCGCCACGCGCGCCAGCTCCGCGCTGTAGAACAGCCGGTCCGGCCCCGGCTGCGCCCCGTCGGTCTTGCTCCCGTTCGTGCATTCGCCGAACATGAGCTGGTGCTCGTTCATGATCCCGTAGTTGCCGTCAAAATAGGCATAGGTGTGCTCCACCTGCGGGATAAAGCCGATCGGCTCCGTCTGCGGCACAGCGGGGTTTTCATAATCCGGCCCCCGCGCGCTGCCGGCATAGCGCCGATACGCGAAGCTGGCGTATTCCTGCAGTTCGCCGAGGGAAACCGCGTCGTAGAACACCGGGCGCTCGCTCCCCGGCGCATGGTCTGCCGCCGGCACCCGCATCAGCCGCGCATCCCCCAGATGCCCGTCGTCGGAATGCGCCACGAACATCGCCCCGCTCTCCGACGCCCCCGGAGTCACGATCAGCGTCGTGCACGCCCACGCCCCCCCGCACGTCCCCAGCACCATCCCCGCCGCCCAACGCCATATCGTCGCCTTCATGGAAACCTCCTGTTCGCACTCGATTCAACCAAACCCCCGCGCCATTGCCCAGTTCCGATTTTCCCGCCGTGCAGGGCGGCGCCTTGCCGCTTGTCTTTTCACTACGCCCCGGCTATGGTCTCCCATCATGTCCCGCCTGTTTTCATTCGGCCTGGTTTGGCTGCTCGGCGCAGTCCTCACCCCCCGGCCGGCCGCCGCCGACGGCTTCGAAGACTTCGCCAACTATCCTGAAACCGAGAGCAGTTATGGAGACGGCACCTTCACAGGCCGGGACGGCTCGACATGGAGCTACATCTCCTGCCACGGAGTGGACCATATTGCCGAACCCACCCCCGGACTGGGAAAAGGCGAAACTCCGGCCGCCATGATTGAATCCGGAATACTGTCCGACGGGTGCGGGACGTTGTCCTTTGACTGGATGCAGTTTGCCAACGACAGTGTCAGTCTGGATGTTTTTGTCAACGACACCTTGAGGCATACCATAACGGGCGGCGCTAAAGACGTGGTATTCAGCACCGGGAATCTGACCATCAATGTCGGCAGCAATTTCACCCTGAAATTTCAGCAGACCAACTTCCGCGCAGGCCAGGTCGCCATCGACAACATTTCCTGGACCTCCTACGGCGGGGCCGACCCCGAACCGCCCGTGCTTCTCTTCTCCCCCGACACGAACAACGTGCTCACCGAACACAGTTCCCCTGTGCAGATGCAGGTCACGGCCACTGAACCCAACGAGGACACCGTCCGGCTCTGGGCCACCGGTCTTCCCGCCGGTGCCGTCTTCGCCGGTGTCACGGGCGCCGCCCCCCTCATGGCCTCCTTCGACTGGACCCCCACCTCCGCCCAGACCGGCACCCATGCCGTCGTGTTTTTCGCCGGCGACAAGGACGGCACCAACTCGCGGACGTTCTCCATCGAGGTCACGCCCGTCTATCCCTATTATCACTATGCCGAAGGCCTGACCGGCACGAACCTCAAGGCCAAGCTCCACGACATCATTTCCACCGGCACGCGGGAGTTGAACGACGACGAGGAAAACGAGGCCATGAAGGTCCTCCATACCGATACCAACAACACCGCCAACGTCTACTACCTCTACAACGTCACCTCGTCCTTTTCCAAAACCCTTTACAACAAAACCGGCGGCTGGAACAAAGAACACTGCTGGCCCGAATCGCGCGGCCTTGGCAGTGCCGGACCCGACCAGGTCGACGTCCACAATCTCTTTGCCGAGGACATGGCCGTCAACGCCCTGCGCGGCAATCTGTACTTCGACGAAAGCGATCCGACCGATCCCGGCTACCGCTCCCCCGCCACCAACTCCGCACCCCAGACCTCCATGGATTCCGACTCGTTCGAGCCGCCTCCGGCATCCAAGGGCAACGTCGCCCGCGGCGTCTTCTACATGGCCACCCGCTACGACGGCGGCGAGGAAGGCACCTCGAACCTGTGGGTTTCCGACAACCCTGCCCACACCAACTGGATGGGCAAGCTGACCACCCTTCTGCTCTGGCAC
>CAZHSS010000165.1:0-4131 GCA_964535205.1 uncultured Verrucomicrobiota bacterium | reverse complement strand
CGAATTTCACGAATAGGGGATCGGACAGCCGGGACAGCCAACCACAGAGGGCCACAGATCCCGACCTCTTGCAGAGTCGGGACCAAGGGGCACGGAGGGGACAGCCGGCATCGAGGGGTTGAACAGCCTCCCCGATCCTTTCCCGGGCGAAGCCCCCTATGGATTTTCTCTGTGAGGCTCTGCGGCCCTCTGTGGCAAAGAATGTTCGGAAATGTCTCACGCCAAGGCGCAAAGACGCCAAGCGAACAGCCGGAACAGCCGAACTACGAACCTGCCACGCGGGCGGGCGTGGTCACACGAATTACACGAAAAGAAGCCGTAAATCCATAAACGAACTTGCCCGCCCGTAGCGGGAAAGGCGCAAGAGGCGAACAAGCGAAAGACCCCCGGATCGGAATCCAATAAATCCTGTAAATCCTGTCAAAAAGTCTTCCGGCTGTTTCTCCGTGCCCCTCTGCGCGCTCTGCGGCAAAAAATCTTCGGCTGGTTCAGACAATTTTAGACAGGATTAACAGGATTTACAGGAATCGACAGGATTTTAGTTGGATTTTCTCTGTGTGTCTCTGCGCGCTCTGCGGGAAAGACTCTTCGGCTGGTCTGGGAAATATCTCACGCCAAGGCGCAAAGACGCCAAGGGGAACAGCCGGAACAGCCAACCACGGATGGACACGGATCCCGACCTCTTTCAGAGTCGGGTCGTTTGCGTGCCTTTTGCGTCTCTTGCGCCTTTTGCGTTATCGATTTCATGCCCTATTGCCTCGACCTCTGGAGAGTCGGGACGGATGGGGGATGAAAGGTATCCTTCACCCCATTCTCTGTGCACCTCTGCGGCCCTCTGTGGTTCATTCCGGCTGTTCACCCCTTCTCCCTGGGCTGTTTTCTCTGTGTGTCTCTGTGGCCCTCTGTGGTTCATCCCGGCTGTTCGATTCGGGACATTCGGGTCATTCGCAGTGGACTTACAGCTGTTAACATCTTTCCCGCAACAGGATAGGTCCATTCAAAAAAGATTTGGCTTTTGTTCATCTACGTATTGACACGTATAGGTGGTTTCACGTATCTTCTCTTTCAGTGGAAGAAGGCTCGACAGCCGATGCCCGAACGGTTTAAAAAAGAAATCCAACGGAGAATGGACATGAAGAAAGCATTGTGGATCGTGATGGCGGCCGCCCTGGCCGTTGCCGTGGTCGCCGCGTCCGCCCAGACCGAAGTCTTGAGCGCCAACGCCGTCGGCTATATCAAGAAGACTCTGCCCGCCGGTGGCAAGCTCGTCATGATGAGCATCCCCCTCGACAGCATGGCCGAGCCTGATATCGTCTTCGGTCGCACTTCCGTGGCGCAAGAAGCAGAAACGGGCTCGACCGTGTATTTCTGGGATGCGGGTACGCAAACCTGGGGTTCTGGCGGTAAAGGCACCAAGGGTTGGCAGGCCGCCGAGTCCAACAAGGTAATTGCCGCAGGCGAGGGTTTCTTCCTTCAAGGACCGCCTGCCAGCGGGGACTATGAAGTGACCATCACCGGCGAAGTGCCGACGGATGATCCGATTGCCCGTGCCATTCCCGGCGGAAATGCCCTTGGCACCATGGCTAATCCCTATCCGGTTGACTTTACCTTCGGCGAATCGGATCTGGCAGCCAACGCTACGACGGGCTCCGCGTGGTCCAGGCCGGCGAAGGTTTCTTCCTGCAGGAAGTGGCCGGCGTCAACCAATGGTCGGCGGTCAAGCCCTATACATGGCCGGAATAACCCATTTAAAAAGAAACAATAGGAGAAACGACATGAAGAAATTCCTGATGGCGATTTTTGCCTTGGCCGTTGCGACCTCCGTCGCCAGCGCCGGCATTGGTATCACGTGGACTACGATTAACTGGGGCAATTACAGTGGCGGCGGTGGCGCGGCCCTCCTCGACAACAACGATGCGCTCTGGCAGCTCATCTTTGCAGGGGTGGATGATCAGATCGACCCCATTGATGATCCTCTCAACCCCATGGATCCTGCAGCGTGGGCGGCGAACAATTACCTGCGCCCCGGCGGCGATGACCAGCTCCTGGCACAACGCATCATTCCGATGGACGGCGGGATTGCGTCGGATGGAACAGATTGGGATGAGTGGCTGCAAAGGCAAGGCCCTCCGAATCCGGTTTTCCAGGACCTGAGTTGGGCGGTTGAGGGGTATGTCTACCAGCGTGTGTTCGAGTCCTCCACGCCGTTGGCTGGCTCTACTCAGTTCTTCGAGTCTCACCTGCTGGAGTTGGATACTGATTTTGCCGGTGGCACCGCCACACCGCAACCCTTCTATATCGATGATGCTTCTGTGGTGGGGCCGGATGGCTTCACCCCAGACCGCACCCCGGTTGCGGTTCCCGAGCCGGCGACGATGAGCCTGCTGGGCCTGGGCGCGCTGGCGATGGTGCTGCGCCGCCGCCGTTCCTGATCGTTCGCCCAGAGCGAATGCCCCCGGCCGGGTCCCCCCGGCCGGGTTTTTTGTTGTAGCTGCGCCCGTTGGGCGCGGCAGATCGAACAGCCGGAACAGCCCAACAGCCATACAGCCGAAACTACGAACCTGCCACGCGGCAGGCGTGGACACACGAATTACACAGCGCGGCAAAGCCGCAACCAAATTAATCAGAACTCATGAACTCATGAAAATGGAGAGGGGGATAAGCAGGAAAACAGGAAACGCAGGAAAACAAGACAGGCTAAGAGCAATCCCGGAAATGAATTAGGGGTCGAAAAACGTGCACAAAAAAGACGAAGTGGCCAGATAGTAGTACGAAAAGGGAAGGTAGGGCGGTCTCGCCGAGCCCGCCGGGACCGGACAGCCGAACAGCCGGAACAGCCCCTTCACCACAGAGGGCCACAGAGGAACACAGAGGGTAAGCCGGAACAGTCCAACAGCCCAACCGCCGAAACTACGAAACACACGAATTACACGAAAGGGGGGCAGGTAGGGCGGTCTCGCCGAGACCGCCGGGACTGTAGCTGCGCCCGCTGGGCGCGGCGGATCGAACAGCCGGACAGCCGGAACAGCCGGCATCGAGGGGTTGAACAGCCCACCCCGATCCTTTCCCGGGCGAAGCCCCCCATGAATTTCCTCTGTGCCCCTTGGTGGCCCTCTGTGGTACATCCCGGCTGTTCACCCCTTCTTTTTGGGCTGTTTCTCTGTCAAACTCTGCGCGCTCTGCGGCAAAAATCTTTGGCTGGTATGGAGCTGTTTCTCTGTGTCCCTCTGTGCTCCTCTGTGGCCCTCTGTGGTTCATCCCGGCGGGGGCTTCGGGCCACCGATGCGGCGTAATGTAGACTTAATATTTTCTTTTTTTGGACTTGATATTAGGCGATTTCAAGTTTAGCGTCCCATTATATTTAAGGAGTGGGCATGAAGAAATCAATGTGGGTGGTATTGGGTGCGGTGCTGGTCCTTTCCGTCGTGGCCGCCACGGCCCAGGAAGTGCTGGCCGTCAACAGCATCGGCTACATCAAACGCGAGCTGCCTCCCGGCGGCGACCTCATCACCGTCAGCCTGCCCCTTCACAGCATGACCGCCGAAAATCATGTCTTCAGCAATCTCGCGCTGTCTGCCGAGGCGCCGGATTTGTCGGTGGTTTCGTTCTGGGATGCCAATGAACAACGGTGGGTTGGCGGGATGAAGACCGCAAAGGGCGGATGGGCTGCCAACGTGGTGACGCAGCAAATTGCCGCGGGCGAGTTCTTTTTCCTGAAGGGGCCGGATTCCGCAGTCGATCCCACAGAAATCACGATCACCGGCGAGCTGCCCAGCGAGACCACGCTGGCGCGCAGCACGCCCGGCAGCGGCGCGCTCGGCAGCATGGCCAATCCCTATCCCGCCGATTTCGTGTTTGGAACCTCTGCCCTTGCCTCCAATGCCACAGACCTTTCCGTGGTATCGTTCTGGGATGCCAATGAGCAACGCTGGGTCGGTGGCATGAAGACCGCCAAAGGCGGATGGGCCGCCAACGTCGTCACGGCGGTGGTTTCAGCGACGGAAGGCTTTTTCCTGAAGGAAGCGGGGACGGTGACGCAGTGGACGGTGGACAAGCCGTACACGTGGCCGTAGGGGAGAGGGGACAGGAGTCAGGGGGCAGGGGACAGTAGCCAGGGGGCAGGGGACAGGG
>CAZHSS010000164.1:0-4161 GCA_964535205.1 uncultured Verrucomicrobiota bacterium | reverse complement strand
CATCCGACTCCAGCGCCGGCGCCCCCACCACCTGCACCGTGAACGAATACGTGCATGTGTAGCCCGTCCCCGGATCCGTCGCCGACACCGTGATCTCCGCCATCCCCGGTCCCACCGGATCCATCACCAGCCGCCCGCCCGCCCCCGCGGCCACCGTCATCACGTTCGTGTCGCTGGACTCCGTCGCATACACCATCCCCGCCCCGTGGACCATGTTGGAGAGGGAGTGGTCCATCACCGCCCCCTGGCTTACCGGGCCGGCCAGCGGCGGATGCGTCTCGTAGGGCGTGTTCGTTCCCGCCGGCACCCACACCGTCCGCGACGGCCAGCTCAGGCCGCCCGCGTTCCACGCGAAGAGACGCAGCGCGTACCATGCGCCGTCCGTCAGCCCCTCCACCGCGTATTGTTCCGCCAGCGCCACGTCCAGTTTCTCGTATCCCGGCACGTACACCGCGAAGTTCGTGTCCGTCCCCGCGTCCAGCACGTGCCGGGTCGCCGCCGGCACCAGCTCCCAGCGCGCGACGAGATTCGTCGGCGTAATATCCACCGGGTCCAGCTGCACCGGCGCGTCCAGCCACAGGTACTCGAACGCGTTGCTCCTTACGGTCGTTCCGCTGGATGCAGAGGCCACCTGCACATCGCCTGTCGCCGTTCCCGGCGCCACCCCCGCGGTCACGATGACTTCGACCATGGACTGCGTCACGACCGCCGCCGCCACCCCCGCCAGCGTCACGTTGGTGATGTCCGTTCCGTCGCCCAGCCACCGGCCCTGGATCAGCACCGCGATGCCCCCGCCCACGTTTGCCGCATCCGGCGTAACGTTGGTGATCTGGCTTCCCGCAGGCCAGGAATTGGTCACGGGAACCGCGGCGTTCCAGTTTGCGTCTCCCGCCTGCTCCGCCCGCACCCGCGCCAGCCCCGTGTTTGTGAACGCGAGGTTTGTCCCGGCCAGCAGCGCAACTTCCGGTGCCAGGTTGACGAAGCCCACCGCCAGCCCGCTCGACGCCTGCGCGCTGATGCCCGTGACCGCCCCCAGCCGGAAATGCATCCCGTCCGGAGGCAGGAAGTTCGTGATGACCTGGTCCGCCTTGATCGCCGTTACGGTCGCCGTGGCGGCCGCGGCAGTGTAGAAATCGTCTTGCGCCTTGGTTGCCACCACCTCGATGGCGCCGCTGCCCGCCGTTACCGCCAGGTTCGTCCCGTCCGCGATCACGCCCGGCCCGCTGGTCACCGCAAAGCTCACCGAGCCCGTTCCCGATCCGCCCGTCGTCGACAGCCCGTTGGTTGTGCCGTACGCCTGCGGACTCGCCGGACTGAACCCCAGTGCCGCCTGCGGCTCGCGCAGATATTCAAACGCCCCGACCGCCGCCGTCTCGCCGTGGCTCGTCGAAACCACCCGCACATCGCCCGCGCCAACCGCCCCCGCTCCCCCCGCCGTCACCACCACCTGCGTCGCGCTCTGGCTTTGGATCGCCGCCGACACCCCGCACAGCGTCACGTGGGTGATGTCGCCCCCGTTCCCGAGGTTCGCGCCCGACAGCACCACCGGATAATTCCCTGTCCAGGAACCGTTCGGGGGATTGACCCCCGCCAGCGTGCCCGCCGGATTCACCGTGTACGCCCCCGGCACTTCGTGGTCACCGGAGTCCGACGTCTGCACGAGCAGGTCCTTCACGCCCGCGCTGCCAACCGCCGGCACCGTGAAGGAAACCCAGTTCGGCCCGGAATCCAGAATGGTTGCCGCCGCCCCGCCCACCGTCACGTTGGTGATCAGCCCGTACTGGCCGTTGGTCAGCACCACCGTGTTCCCGCCCGCATACGGCCCGTTGTTCGTCGACAGCGCGTAGCACGAGCCCGAGAGATTGATCGTGAAGGGATTCGTCGGCGACGTGTTGCTGATCACCAGCGCAACGGAATGGCTCGCCGGACCGGCCGGCGTATAGGCCACGGTGATCGGAGCGGCGCCGCCGATCGGGATGGACGCCGGAACGCCCGTGATCGTGAAAAATCCGCTGCCCGCGCCGTTGGTCCGGACATCCGTGATGTCCAGCACCGCGTTGCCGTTGTTCGTAAAGATCAGCGTGTTGGTCCACGCCGTCCCGCTCACCAGCGGCCCGATCGCAGTGCCTTTCGCCCGGCTCGCCGCCTCGCCGCTGGCGACCGCCTCCCCGTTCGTTCCTAAAACGCTCAGGCTCGGCTCCACCCCCAGCCACAGGTCCCGCGCCCCGCTCTCCCCCAGGCGCCAGCCCGCCTCCGGCGATACCGCGAAGGCGGAGTAGTCGCTCGCTGCATCTCCTTCCACGATCACTTCCTGGTCCGGATAGGCCCCCGCCGCCTGGATGACCCGCATCGTCGCCGTTCCCGATACCGTGCCCGCCGCGACCAGCCGGTCCAGCGAATTGGACGCCGCCACGTCGCATTGGAATGTCCCGCCGTCGAACAACAGGTCATCGGTAAACGCCAGCCCCCCCGCCTCCGCCGCCGTCCGGCCCGGCGCAACCGCGCCGCGCACCACGGCCGCCCCGTGCACCGTGCCCGTCCCGCCCAGCACCGCCCCGCTTTCCACCACCAGCTGCGTCGCCGCGACATGCCCCAGCAGCCGCCACTCGCCACCCGCCACCCGGACCGTCGCGGCTCCGGCCTGCGATACGGCCCACAGCACCCCGAGTGCCGCCGCCCATCGCATGCCCTGCCTCGACTTCACGCGCCGGCCCTTTACGGCGTCGATACGTCGGTGTTCACCGCCCGGTTCTCCAGCGCAGCCCGGCCCGGCGGCAGCTCATCCTTCCGCTGCTCCACCGGCCGCCGCTCCAGATCCTCCAGCAGCGCCGCGTCGTTGCGCGGCACGTGAACCGTCCACGAAAACGCCGTGTCGCGGTCGCCCCCGACCACGAACCGGTTCCCCGCCACCTCCTGCTTCACATACAGCGCCGCCGGCGCACCGATCGGCGTCAAGCTGTATACCTCCGCCCCCGCGCGGTTCAGCGCCGAATAGTATCCCGGCAGCTCCACGGCGGCCTCGCCGCCGACCAGTTGCCCCCGCCCCGCGTAGAGGTTCCAGACCACCGGCCCCTCCACGGCAAAATGCCGCAGAACCTGGTTTTCCGGGTCCTGGGGATGATCGATCGTGAACGCCTTGGCCGTCCAGTCGCCGACGCCTACCGTGGAACGAACCATCACGCCCGTGCCGCCGTCCAGATAGAGGCTTCCCCGCAGCGCCACCGAATCGTTCCGACGATTGGTGATGCCCCGCCCGATGGTGACCCGGTCATACCCGCTGTATGAACTGGCCGCGTATCCGATGGCGATGTTGCTGTACTGCCCGTCCGACTGGTACCCGATCGCGATCCCGTTATAGTCGCCGTCCGCCCCCATCCCCACCGCCACCCCACCCACCCGGTAGCGCGCCGAGGCGCCGCGGCCCACCGCCACGCTGCCGGAGGAAGAACTGTAGGACATGGCCCCCTCACCGATTTGGACGTCATATCCGCTGAAATCGATCTCCGATACATTGGTGATGGCAAGGCTGTTCATGTCGAGCCTCCCCGACATCGGCACCGACCCGTCGGACTGGAAGTTCCCCACGCGCATCCACATCGGCGTCGCCGTCCCGGAATAGTTGTAATAAACCCCCTGCGCGCCGTCCGTCTGATACACCATCAGCCCGTGCGCCGCCCCCCCGCGCAGATCGCCGCTGTTGTCCAGCAGCCCCCCCGCCAGCGCCCCGTCCGCCGTTGTCCGCTGCGCCTGCGTCACCCGCGGAATCAGCAGCCCCTTGCCGTCACCCTCCGCCGGCGACTGAATGTCCAGCATCGCATTGGCGTTCGGCGCCGCCCCGTCCGCGCTGATCGACGTCCCCGCCTGCTGCGCCTGGACGGCCGGCGGTATCGCCAGCCAGGCCGCCGCTGCCAGCCCCGCCCACGCGGTTTTCCACACCGTGGAAAACTTTTTTCCATCCCGTGGAAAATCTTCACAACTTTTTTCCATGCCGTGGAAAAACCGGCCCGATTTTTCCACACCGTGGAAAACTTTTTTCCATGCCGTGGAAAATCCGGAATCGCCCTGCTGGTTTTTCTTCATGCCGCGTCTCCTGTTCCGCCGCATTTCGGTAGTGTTCAGAAAGTTCTGCAAAAAGGAAAGGTCATGGTAATTCCTGTGTAG
>CAZHSS010000163.1:0-4184 GCA_964535205.1 uncultured Verrucomicrobiota bacterium | reverse complement strand
TCACGGGTCAGGGGACCCGACACCTTGTGGCGGGTACCCTGGACCCGATTGTTGGCGGCTTCATTCCTTGGATCTTCCCAGAATAATCATAAGGGTCCAGGCGAATAGGGCGACGGCGGACGCCGCGCATAGTCGCGCGTAGGACTCGGCGTTTATGCTTTGCCATATTTCCGTACTTCCTAAACCCGCACCGATTCGAATATAGGCGTCGGTCTGGGTAAAGGCGAAGATTACTACACCATAGAATAATGCCCAGATCGCTGCACTTCGCAGCAACCATGAGTATGTTCTCCATGATCCGGCTTTCGCCTTCTTCATGTAGCCGATCACGAATAGGGCGACGGCGATAATAAGGATAGCCAATAGGATGACGGCCGGGATGGTCCCGAGTAATTGCGGTAGAGATATGGTTTTCGCAACGGGCATATGTACTCCTTATATCTTTCCGTTAACGTCACGGGTCAGCGGACCCGGCACCTTGTGGCGGGTACACTGGACCCGATTGAATCTCCTCAAAGCCCGTTTTAGGTGAAGAAGTGCCCCTCCCCAAAGGTGCATAATGTAGCGGGCTCACCGCTTGCGCGGGTCCTAATGAAAACACACACTCAAAGAAGAGAGGCACAGATGAAGTATTACACGACCAAAACAAAATTCAACTGCGGAATCGACCTGCACTCGAAACAAATGTACGTGTGCATTATGGACCGGGAAGGCCGGATTCTGCTCCACCGCAACATCCGGGGCAATGACTTCGCCTTCTTCCTGAAGCTGGTGAAGCCGTACCTGCACGACCTGACGGTCGTCTGCGAATGCACGTTCAACTGGTACTGGCTGGCGGACGCATGCTTCGCGGCCGGGATCCAGTTCGTGCTGGCGCACGCGCTGTACCTCAAGCACATCCACGGCGGCAAGAACAAGAACGACCGCATTGACTCGGAGAAGCTCGCCCACCTGCTGCGGGCCAACCTGATTCCGCCGGCCTATGTCTATCCGGCCGCCCGCCGCCCGATCCGGGCTCTGCTGCGCCAGCGCATGAGCTACGTCTGGCAGCGCTCGGAGCTGCTGACGCACCTGTCGATGAACCAGATGGCTCAGGGGCTCGTCCCCGCCGCCAAGTGCGGACACAACCGGGAGGTCTGGGAAGAGCGCATCCTGGAGCAGTACGAGAACCCGTTGCACCGGTTCGGCGCCTCGCGCGACATGGAAATCGTGAAGGCCTACGACGCCCAGATCGAGATGCTGGACCAGAAGCTCGAACATCTGGCCAAGGCGTACGACGAACGCGACTACCGGCTGGTATTGACCACGCCGGGCATCGGACGGGTGCTGGGTCTGACGATCCTCTACGAAATGGATACCGTGAAGCGTTTCCCGACCGACAAGGACTTCCTCAGCTACAGCCGGCTGGTCAAAGGCTCCGTCGCCAGCGCCGGAAAGGTCAAGGGCCTCTGCGGCGGCAAGATGGGCAACGCCTATCTGCGCTGGGCCTTCGGCGAGGCCGCCGTCATCGCCAAACGCAACCACCCCTTGCTGACGCCCTACGCCGATCGGCTCGCCGCCCGGCGCGGCAAGTACAAGGGCAACGCCATCCTGGCCTCCAAGCTCGCCCGCGCCATCTACTACATGCTGCAGACCGGCACGGCCTTCGACGCCGAGCGCGTCGTGGCCACCTCCATTTGAACCGGCGCGGGTGGATATCGCATGATCACGCATCACGGCGGCCGAATGGTTCGGGAAAGGGAGAGGTGCCGGTCACGACCGGCTCCGACGAGCTCGGGGTGGCCCATTCTCGCCGCCCGTGCCCGACACCCCTCCCTTTCCGGCCGCCGCCCGCGCCCTGGCCTCCGAGCGGAATCCCTCCGCTGCGCGGAGCCCATCCTGCAACCTCCCCCGCCCTCCTTTTTGCCCGGACGCAAATGAGCCCGAAGTTCCGAACTGGGAAGCCGCATTTCCAATCCTCTTTACGCAGAACTCGCTGTCATGGGCCTTCGAGCCCCGTGGTTCTCGTGGATGGAATGGCCAGCCCTGTCCGATTGAATGGGCCGTTGCGTCGCGGGCACTTTTTCATAGCCTCGAGTGAGAAGGAATCCGCCCCTGGTCCGAGCCCGCAAAAAACTGGGAGTTCCGGCTTCGCCCGGAACAAGCCCGCCTTCACGAATGAATGGGTGGCATCAGGGTTGACCGCAGTTTGTTTCTTGGCCGCCGCAGGCCCTTGAAGACCCGCGGCTAGGGACGGTTCGGAGCGCTTCGGCGCCCTGAACCCATCCCGAGTGAGCCTGCATGGTTGTTTGGTCGGATACCGCGCACAGAATATAAGTCGGAACCGTTTCCTCGAAGACGCCCAGACGGGTTGAAACAAAATCCGTTAAGGCACGCTTTTTGCCTTGCCCTACCGTGGGCTTAATGGTTGTTGGATGTGTGATTCATTACTGGGTATGATCAGCACTTCATCATCAGATATATCAATCTGCCATCCTGCATATTTGCCAAGAACCATTAAATAGTCATATATTGATACGGTTTCAACATAGGGCTCAACTATTACGCCAATATTGGGGTTAATATAGGGCCAATCGCTTACACGAACTTCATCGGGCGTGCCATATCCCGATTTAACGATTACTATATTTACACCCATTCTCTCTGGATCGATAACACGTGATACATCCTCTATATACTTTAACAGATCATATGGGGATGAATTCTGTGTGGGAAATGGAGATGAAGGAATATATAAGCTATGTAATTTATGAGGCGGCTTATTCCTTGCTAAAGAAACAATGCATGAAGCGGCTATAGTCAATAATATTGATACTATGATTCGCATGTGCATATTAACATCCAACGTCAGCGTTCTGGGGACCCGACACCTTGTGGAGGGTACCCAGCAACGCCTTGTTGAACTAAGCCGCTGCGCGACAGTTGACTGATTCCACATCTGTCGTTCCGATTCACGGGGGTCATGGTACCGGGAAGTGGGCGGGTAATCAAGCCCGTCCGCAACCCAGGAGACAGACCATGAGAACAAAGAAGGACGCGGCGGGGGATTTGCGGCGGCGGATGATCGAGGAGATGCAGCTGCGACGCTACTCGGAGCGCACGCAGGAGAGCTATGTCCGGGCGGTGGGGCGGCTGGCGGGCTGGTGCTGGAAGAGCCCCGGCGAGGTGGGCGACGAGGAGCTGCGCGCCTACTTCCTGTATCTGCGCAACCAGAAGCGGCTGGCGCGGGCCACGACCACGATCGCGCTGTGCGGGATCAAGTTTTTCTTCGAGCAGGTGCTCAAGCGCGACTGGACGGCGATGGACATTCCCCGCCCCCGGGCGGAGCACAAGCTGCCCGTCGTGCTGTCGCGCGAGGAGGTCTGGCGGATTCTGGGCGCGGTGCGCGAACTGCGCCACCGGGCCTGCCTGACGCTGATCTACTCCTGCGGGCTGCGCCTGGGCGAAGGCTGCCGCCTGCAGGTGGGCGACGTCCACCGCGACCGGCGCGTCATCCACGTGCGCGCGGCCAAGGGGAACAAAGACCGCTATGTGCCGCTGCCGACGGAGACCCTGGCCCTGCTGGGCGAGTGCTGGAAGAGCCACCGCAATCCCACGTTCCTGTTCCCCTGCGTGGGCCGCGGCGGCGTCCACGGGGGCGGCGCGGACAAGCCCGTGCCGATTTCGACGGTGCAGCAGGCGTTCCGCAAGGCGATGCTTGCGGCGGGCGTGACCAAGGATGCCCACGTGCACACCCTGCGCCACAGCTATGCGACGCATCTTCTAGAGACCCAGGTGAACTTGCGCCAGATCCAGGACTGGCTGGGCCACCACTCGCCCAAGACCACCGCGGTCTATACGCACCTGACCGCCGAAGGCGCGGCCGCGGCGGTCGCCAGGCTCAACGGACTGATGACGGCGCCGTAGCGTGGGCGCCTTGGCGGAGATTTTCCGCCGTCATGGCCCGGCCTACCGGGCGCGGTTCGCCGATCGCATGCCCTGGGACCAGTTGAAGGCCATGCGCGCGATCGAAACGTGCCGCACGCCGGTGCTGGGCGGACAGCGGTGGGAATGCCCCCGGTGCGCCCGGACGCACTGGGCGCTGCACTCCTGCGGCAACCGGCATTGCCCGGCCTGCGGCGGCGACGACGCGCGGGTGTGGCTGCGCCGGCAGGAGGCCCTCCTCCTGCCGGTGCGCTACCACC
>CAZHSS010000162.1:0-4288 GCA_964535205.1 uncultured Verrucomicrobiota bacterium | reverse complement strand
GTCAGCGTTCTCCGGACGGCGCACTTTGTGCGACGTACGGAGCAACGCCTTGTTGAACTAAGCCGCTGCGCGGCAGGTGATGGATTCCACATCTGTCGTTCCGATTCACGGGGGTCATGGTACCGGGAAGAGGGCGGGCAATCAAGCCCGTCCGCAACCCAGGAGACAGACCATGAGAACCAAGAAGGACGCGGCGGGGGATTTGCGGCGGCGGATGATCGAAGAGATGCAGTTGCGGCGCTACTCGGAGCGCACACAGGAGAGCTATGTGCGGGCGGTGGGGCGGCTGGCGGGCTGGTGCTGGAAGAGCCCCGGCGAGGTGGACGACGAGGAGCTGCGCAACTACTTCCTGTATCTGCGCAACCAGAAGCGGCTGGCGCGGGCCACGACCACGATCGCGCTGTGCGGGATCAAGTTTTTCTTCGAGCAGGTGCTCAAGCGCGACTGGACGGCGATGGACATTCCCCGCCCCCGGGCGGAGCACAAGCTGCCCGTCGTGCTGTCGCGCGAGGAGGTCTGGCGGATTCTGGGCGCGGTGCGCGAACTGCGCCACCGGGCCTGCCTGACGCTGATCTACTCCTGCGGGCTGCGCCTGGGCGAAGGCTGCCGCCTGCAGGTGGGCGACGTCCACCGCGACCGGCGCGTCATCCACGTGCGCGCGGCCAAGGGGAACAAAGACCGCTATGTGCCGCTGCCGACGGAGACCCTGGCCCTGCTGGGCGAGTGCTGGAAGAGCCACCGCAATCCCACGTTCCTGTTCCCCTGCGTGGGCCGCGGCGGCGTCCACGGGGGCGGTGCGGACAAGCCCGTGCCGATTTCAACGGTTCAGCAGGCCTTCCGCAGGGCGCTGCGCGCGTCGGGCGTGAGCAAGGACGTGCACGTGCACACCCTGCGCCACAGCTATGCGACCCATCTGCTGGAGAACAACGTGAACCCGCGCCAGATCCAGGACTGGCTGGGCCACCAATCGCCCAAGACCACCGCGGTCTATACGCACCTGACCGCCGAAGGCGCCGCCGCGTCTGTCGCCAAGCTCAACGGACTGATGACGGCGCCGTAGCGTGGGCGCCTTGGCGGAGATCCTCCGCCGTCACGGCCCGGCCTACCGGGCGCGGTTCGCCGATCGCATGCCCGCTGACCAGTTAAAGGCCATGCGCGCGATCGAGACGTGCCGCACACCGGCGCTGGGCGGGCAGCGGTGGCAATGCCCCCGGTGCAACGAAACGCACTGGGCTCTGCACTCGTGCGGCAACCGGCATTGCCCGGCCTGCGGCGGCGACGATGCGCGGGTGTGGCTGCGCCGGCAGGAGGCCCTCCTCCTGCCGGTGCGCTACCACCTGTGCACCTTCACCGTGCCCAAGGAACTGCGCCGCGCCATCCGCTCGCATCCGCGCGAAGGCCTCGCCCTCCTCTTCGAGGCCTCGTCCTCGACGCTGCTGGACGTGTGCGCCAACCCGAAATGGCTCGGCGCCCGGCCGGGCCTGACGGGCGTGCTGCACACGAACGGCCGCTCGCTGATCTACCATCCGCACGTCCACTACGTCGCCACCGGCGGAGGACTCGCCCCCGAAGGCACGTGGCGCGAGGCGCACAGGAAGTTTCTCGTGCCGGTGTGGGCACTTTCGGCGGTCTTCCGCGCGCGCTTCCGCGACGGACTGCGCCGGCGCCTGCCGGAGGTCTTCGCAACGATCCCCGACAAGACCTGGACGCGGAAGTGGGTGGTGCATTCCAAACCCGTCGGCGACGGCAGGAATGCCCTGCGCTACCTCTCGCGCTACGTCTACCGTGTCGCCATCACCGATTCCGCCATCGACGCCCACGACGGCGACAGCGTCGCGTTCCGCTACCGCGAAACGCTGACGAAGAAAGTGCGCCATATAGAGCTGCCGGCGCCGGAGTTCATCCGCCGCTTCCTTCAGCACGTCCTGCCCGCGGGATTCGTCAAAGTCCGCCACTACGGATTGCACCATCCCTCGCGCAAGCGCACGCTTTCGCTCGTCCGCGCCATGCTCTGCCTGCTCCGGAACCGGCCCATCCCCGCCGCCCCCGAACCCGAGGAACCCCTGCCGCCGCCGCGCTGCCCGCATTGCGACATCCCCATGGAGCGGCGCGAACGCACCTGGCGGCCCCTCCCGGGCTCCGTGCCGCCGCCCTTCGCTCACGCCCGGGGACCGCCCGCCGCCTCATGACTTTGCTGCGCACAATCTATTCCTGCAAGCGACGCGCCCCGCGCCGCCCGGCGGAGCCTTGTCCCGCCCTCGAAAAACACATGGATGTTGCCCCCGATCGCCCTTCGCGCCACCCCGCCGATCGTGTAATTTCTCCCCCCGCTGACCCCGCCGCCGCCCTTCGGCCATCCCCGTAGCTCCATCCGGGCTCCCGCCCCACGAGCAAAATACATGCGCCCCCGCCGGGCTTGTTCAACCCGGGATTGCAGCGTGGCTTCGCACGCTACTAATCCCTACTTTGTTCGACGCCATATATAATTAGCATCATCGGGTTTCATTATATCCGCTGCGGTAGCCCTCCCAAAATGCGCCATATTCTTTTGTGCCGCGTGAATACGAAGTGCCATGTGATTGCTTAAATTCATCATCAGGATATCTATGAGTGTATTCATCATTCATTCTGTCCTTTTCACCCCATTGCCGCCCAATGAATTCACCATAGCTATATGCTCCACTGTTTAAGCCCCTTTCTTCTGCGTCCCGATTTTTAGCCATTTGATCCAATTGATCTATAGCTTTCTGAATGGCATCAGATTTCTTTTCGCTCTCATATGCCGCCTGAACGACAGCGGTAAGCATGAGAATTATAAAGGAATATATTATCGAACTAATAAGTGTTGGAACTAATAGATTCTTAAGCCCATATTTGCGGCGGCGAAAAAACCATGCCGGATAAAATACAGGCCATAATATAATAGATAAAATAAACCATACGAAGGGACGAACACCGGCTTGCGGGTTAGATTTATTGATTTCGTTGGCCTCATTCCTAATGAAAAATGCAGTGGCAAATGTATTAACTGTGGTTAAAAGGAAAATAATGAACATTGGGCCATCATTAACCGTTATATTGGAAATCCAGAAAAACAAGAGGATGGCTGTGGATATGGGAAGGGCGAGGATAGCATAGAGCCAGAACCCTCCTTGGGTCTTATTGGATCTAGCGTGCTGCTGTCGGGCCGAATCTGACAGCCATTCTCCGCAATGCTTACACTTAAGGGCTGATGAAAGTATCGTTTCGCCGCAAAACTGACAGGTGGTAGTTTGAGAAACACTAGGCTGATTGGGGGCTCTAGCTCGTGAATGTAGGGGGGGCTGTTGCCGCGCTGGCGATATAGCTTCGGGCAGAGAGTATGGACCTGTTTGCTGAAGAGGCGGCGGAGTAAAAGGTTTCTTCGGAGCAGGCTGTTTGGAATAAGGCACCTCGAACGGTTGGCCGCATTTTGGACAGTCAATCAGTTGTCCCACCATGGAAGATGAAACTTTAAGAATCTGATTGCATTTTGGGCAGGCGACGGCCAGTGCGCTAGGTGTGGCTTTAGGAGGCACTGGTATTTGAATTGGTTTTGAGCACTCTGGGCAAGGTACGGTCATGCCGGCGCCTTTTTCATCCACTGCAAGATTATGCCCACACGCAGGACAATCAAAATTAATGTCTGCCATAACAATTCTCCTTATACACGATGCCGCTATTTATAAATATTGTCCGTTCATATATGTGGGGGCGCCAATGGCTGAGTATCCCAGAAGAGACAATCAACCTTCTGCTGATTTGAAATTCGAACATTCAGTCTGTCTTCATCTGATTCGCAGGGTGGATCTTCGACACAGCCCTTCTTCGTCACAACAATAAAATCATCTGCCCCCGACTCCTCGAGTATTACATAGCCGTGCCAATTGCTAGAGCCTTTGGGCTGAAGTGAGACTACAGGAAAGTGGCCCTTATGAAGCTCTTCTCTTAGTACCTGTGCCATGCCGCTGTAAGGGTAATAAAAAGTATCAGTATGGAAAATGACTTTGTAGCCACCGACTACATGATGCACTGAATATGGCTCGAATCCCTTTCTGTCCCAGCAGTGATGGCACTGGAATGGGCTTTCATCCACATGGAGTATAGATCCGAGTTTAAGGGCAAGCTCAGGTGCCATCTGAAAGCAGGAGTACCTCCTATGTTGCAGATGGGCATCAAGAATATCGCGTTGATGTTGGTTCATAATATTTTCGTCGAACGTCAGGGCTCACCGGACGGCGCACAGGCACAGTAGGTGGAAGCCGCGACT
>CAZHSS010000161.1:0-4305 GCA_964535205.1 uncultured Verrucomicrobiota bacterium | reverse complement strand
TGACCTCTGTCTTCTGTCCTCTGACCTCTGTCTTCTGTCCTCTGTCTTCTGTTCTCTGCCCTCTGTCCTCCGGCCTCTACTTCGGCAGTTCCGGGGGGCGGGCGGCGAGGGCCTGGATGGCGGCGTGCTCGGTATGGTCGAGGCCGATGGGCGACAGGGAGACGAAGCCTTCGCGCAGGGCTTCGAGGTCGGTGCCGCTCATGTCGCCGTTTTCGAACAGCTCGCCGGTCATCCAGTAGTAGGGATGGCCCCAGGGGTCTTCGCGGCGCTCGTATTTTTCGACGAAGCGGGAGGAGCCCATGCGGGTGATGCGCAGGCCGGCGAGCTGGTGGTAGGGGCGGTTGGGGATGTTGACGTTCCAGAAGATGCCCGGTGCGATGGCGAGGGTGCCGCGGACGACCTGTTCGACCAGGGCGCGGCTGACGCGGGCGGCGGTGTCCCAGTCCGGATCGGTGAAGGTGTCCAGGGAGAGGGCGATGGAGGGGATGCCCATGATGGGGCCTTCGGTGGCGGCGGACACGGTGCCGGAATACAGCACGCTGATGCCGGCGTTGGGGCCGAGATTGATGCCGCTGAGGATGAGATCGGGCTTGGGATCGAGCAGGAGGCTGACGGCCAGCTTGACGCAGTCGGCGGGGGTGCCGCTGACGGCGGTGCCGAAGGGCGGGCCGCCGGGGGGCCAGGAGCGTGTGTGCAGGGGCTTGGTCAGGGTGATGCCGTGGCTGATGGCGGAGCGCTCGCCGTCGGGGGCGACGACGAGGATCTCCCCAAGGTCTTTCACCGCGTCGTGCAGGGCGTGGATGCCGGGGGCCTGGATGCCGTCGTCGTTGCAAAGGAGGATTCTCATGGCAACGAAGGATGCCCGAATATCCACTGTCCAACAAGGAATATCCAAGGGAAGAAGTATTCAGGAGTCAGACTACAGGATTCAGAACGGGAAGCCATCCAATCCTGAATCCTGAATTCTGAATTCTTCTCCTATGACACCTGGACGACAACGGCGGAAAAGGGCGGCAGGACGCCGTCGGGGCCGAGTTCGCCGTACAGAACCGGTCCGGCGAAGAGGTGGGGGGCGCGTTCGAGGCGCCGGGGCTGGTCGCCGAGATTGACGGCGCAGCGGATCAGGCGGCGGCCGAGGGTGCGGTCGAAGGCGACGACGGTGCGTTCGTGGGGCGGGGCGTCCTCGCCGGGGTCCGTCAGGGTGCAGGCGCCGTCCACGAGGGGGCGATGCTTCCGGCGCAGGGCGGTCAGGTCGCGGAAGAATTCCCGCCAGTGCCGGCGTTCCTCGAAACCGCGGGCGAACAGGTTGCCTTCGAACTCGACGCCTTCCTGGCGGAATTCCCGGCCGTCGGCGGCGAGCAGGCGCCGGCCCTTGTCGCAGGGCTGGCATCGGGCGTGTATGGAAGGGCGGTTGACGGCGCCGGATTCCTGCCCGGTGAGCAGGAAGGGGAGGGCGCGGGGGGAGAGGAAGGCGAGGAGGTTGAGGGCGCGGAAGGCGCCGGGGCCGAAGCGGTAGAGGCCGCGGCCTTCGTCGTGGTTGTCGGTGTAGCGGGCGGCGTAGCGAGGGCCGGCGAACCGGGGGGCGGCCTCTTCGTACTGCATCAGGATGCGCCCGGCGGCGGCGGCAATGCCGCCGTCCTGCCAGGCATCCAGGACGGGATGGAAGTCGTGGTTGTGGTGGGCGTCTTCGGAGAGGCGCAGGCGGGAGGCGCCCGTTTCGTCCACCGCGTAGGCGTACTGGCCCAGCTTGTAGAAGTCGTCATCGTAGGCGGCGTCCATGCCGCGGGCGAACAGGCCGAGGTTGTTCTGGAAGCCGTAGCATTCGGCCATGAACAGCAGGTCGCGGCCGGGGTGGCGCGCGCGCAGGACGGGCAGGGCCTGGTCCCAGAAGGAGTTGTCATTGATGAAATGGGCCATGTCGAGGCGGAAGCCGTCAATGCCGTCGGGCCGGCCGTCGTCGCCGGGGCCCAGGACGGAGAGCCAATAGTCATAGACCTCGATCATGGCCAGGCGCAGGGCGGGCTGGGTGTAGTCGAGCTTGGCGGTGTCGGACCAGTCGCAGTCGTAGAACGCGGAGCCGTCGGGGGCCATGACGTAGTACTCGGGGTGTTCCGTCATCCACACGTGGTCGCGGGCGGTGTGGTTGGGGGTGATGTCGAACAGCACCTTGAACCGGAGTTCGTGGGCGCGCCGGATGAAGCCGATGATCTCGGCACGGGTGCCGTATTCGGGATCCACGGCGGTGAAATCGCTCGAGGCGTAGGGCGACCCGATCCCCTTGCGGGCGAAGCGTCCGATCGGATAGGGCGGCAGGAGATACAGGGTGTTGACGCCCAGGCGGCGCAGCCGGGGCAGATGGCGGGTCAGATAGGCCAGGGGGGATTCGGCCAGGGGCTTTTCGGTGGCGGCCTCGATGGCGTTGCGCGGCTCGCGGGCGGCGAGGGACCGCAGGTTGATCTGGTAGAGAACGGCGGAGGCGATCCAGGATGGCGAAGACGTTTTCATGGCCCGGCATCCTACCGGGGGATGTCCCGGGGTGCAAGACCGGGGGGGAGACCGCCGCCGTCGTTCGCCGGAGGTCAGAGGCCAGAAGCCGGAGAAGGGGAAACGTCAACCCCGCATGATGCGGATGACGTCGGCGGCGGTGTAGTCCGTCTGGCCGTTGGGGCAGAAGCGGCCGACACCCGCCAGGTCGTCGCCCAGAGTGACGAGCGGGAGCTCGGGGGAGCCGTCGGGCTGGCGGCCGGGCAGGCCGATATTGGCGACCAGGGCGTTGCAGAGGCACTTGCGCCCGGCGGCGGCCTCGGGCTTGCCGCCCTTGGCGATCCAGGCCGCTTCAGGTTCGGCGGCGCAGCGATAGCCCAGGGCGCCGTCCGGTTTCCGGTAGGCTTCGCGCAGGAAGCCGAGGTTGCAGACGCGCTGGCGCCGGGCGTACACCTCGGGATCCGACAGCGTGCCTTCGAGTTCGGCCACCTTGAAGGGGAATCCGGTCGGGGAGGCCAGGGCGTCGGTAAACACCCGGGCCTTGCCGGCCAGGGCCTTGGCCAGCAGCGCGCGGCGCAGATCCGGCGCGAGGCCGGACTCCGTGCACAGGGCGAAGGCGGTGCCCATCTGGATGCCGGCGGCGCCGAGGGCGAGGGCCTCGCGGTACTTCTCCGGCGAGCCGTAGCCGCCGGCCAGCCAGAACGGCAGGCCGATTTTCCGGAAGACGTCCAGGTTGGCCTCGTCGCGCGGGCCGTACACCGGCTGGCCGTCGGGGGTGAACTGCATCTGGCCGCGCGGAGGCGCATTGTGTCCGCCCGCCACCGCGGTTTCGATCACGAATCCGTTCACGCCTCCGGGCAGCCGCCGGGTCATCATCGTGGCCAGCGTGGCCGACGAGACAATCGGCAGGAACGCCGGCTTGTCCAGCGGGGCCAGGGTCTGTCCGGGCTCCGCGAAGTCCGCCGGGTTCAGCGTCAGGACGACGGGTTCTGCCGCCCGGGGTCCGCTGACAAGCATCGTATAGGAGGCCGGCTGGTGGTTGGCCAGGGCCTGGATGGCCGCCGGGAACTCCATGGGAATGCCCGCGCCGACAATGATGACGGCGGCCCCGGCCAGCATCGCGCCGTAGAGCGACGGCAGGTGCGGCATCTGGATCTTCTCCAGGAAATTGATGCCCACGGGGCCCGAATGCCCCTCCCGGGCCAGGAAGATCTCGACGAAATTCGCGGCGATGCACAGCTCCTGTGCCGGCAGATTGCGTTCTGCCGTCAGCATTTTTCCGGGCTTGCGGGGCGTGGACGGGTCCCGTCCGCCGGGGATAAAATAGGCGTCCAGGATCCGCTTGGCGACGCGGGGAAAGGGAAAGTGCTCGAGGGCGCGGCGGATGCCGCCGTCGGCGTCGCCGTCCTGCAGGCGAAGCGACAGCAGCTGGTCCAGGGCCGTGCCGGCCACGACGCCCAGCTGTCCCAGGCGGGATACGGCCCTGGCCAGCCGCCAGTTGGAGACGCCGGCGCCCATGCCGCCCTGAATGATCGAAGGGATGGATGGATTCATGGCCGTCACCATACGCTCCTTGGCGGAAATGGCGAGCATCATTGATGGCCCCGGCGAACAGCCGGAACAGCCAACTGGGAATGGTTGCCGCAGAGGGCGCAGAGGTTCACAGAGAAGAGATCGGTTGTAGATGCGCCCGTTGGGCGCGTTGGGGACGAACAGCCGGAACAGCCAACTGGGAATGTTGGCCGCAGAGGGCGCAGAGGGGAACAGAGGGGGATCGGTTTGGAGTGCGGCGGGAAGCGCAGCGCCACGCCGCTTTGGATC
>CAZHSS010000160.1:2933-4325 GCA_964535205.1 uncultured Verrucomicrobiota bacterium | reverse complement strand
TTTGGTTGCGGCTCTGCCGCGCTGTGCTTATCGCGGCGGTTGCGCGAACCGCGCGAGGCTTTCGAGATAATCCGCCGGCGTGCCGAAATCGAACCGTTCGCCCCGGGTCATCTCCAGCGCCAGATATCCTTCGCGCCGGCGCAACATCTCCTGGGCGCGGGTCAGTTGGATCTCGCCATCGTCCCGCACGTTGTCGCGGATCATCTGCTCCAGCACCTCGTAGATGGACGGCGCCAGCAGATGCAGCCCGAACCAGCCGAGAAATTCATCGTCGCCCAGTCCATCCACGCGCAGATCGCGCCGCGCCGTGGCCTCATCGGGCTTCTCGATGATCCGGGTCACGTCAATCAGCCGGGGCTCTTCCGCGCGCCGGGTTCCGGCAATGGTGCCGTACCCCTTGAGCTGGTCGGGACCGATGCGATTGACGGCCGACACACACCGGCCGCCGCTGCGCCCCGCCAGCTCCGCAAGCTCCCGGCAGGGCGAAACCGGCGCGCCCCGGAACAGATGATCGCCCAGGCACAGCAGCACCCGGTCCCCGCCGGCAAACGCCCGGCTCTGATAGACCGCGTGGCCATAGCCGTCGGCCTCGCCCTGCACCGCGAACCACAGGCGCTCATTGAATTCCGGCAAACGCCGCGCCTCGTCCGCCAGCCCCGGACTCTTCTCCAGCCGCCGGAGCCAATCCGCATCCGGCTTCGCAAAATACGCGCGGATCACCTCTTCATCGCCGGGCTGGACCACCAGGCAGATTTCCTCGATGCCCGCCGCGACCAGCTCGATCAGATGCCAATGGATCATCGCGCGGGCCATGCCGTCGGGCCCGACCACGGGCATCAGCTCTTTTTTCACGGCCCGCGACGCCGGAAAGAGCCGCGTCCCGAGACCCGCCAACGGAATCACCGCCTTGGTCGTCGCGCCTATGTGGCTTGCCATGTCCAGCCTCCCGCCCGGGACACATACCGCCGCGCCCCGAATTCAAACGCCCCCGGCGATGTACCCCAGAACACGTCGGGCGCCGCCCCCATCCTCCGCGCATGCTCCGCCGCAATCCCGGGGATGTGCTGGGTCAAGGCCTCCCGACGGCCGAACACCGCCACCGTGCCGCCCGCGCCCCCGCCCGTGATTTTCGCGCCGTACAGCCCCTTCCGCGGACCGATCCGCCGGACCGCTTCCACCAGCGCATCCACCTCGGGCACCGACAGCCGGCACTCGTCGCGATAGCTTTCATGGGCGGCCAGCATTTCCCTGACCGCCGCGGCGCACCCGGCTTCGTCGCCGTTCCGCGCCGACCGCAGCGCCTCCATGAACCGCAGCACCCGTTCGTTTTCCAGCACGGCATGGCGGACAGGCCCACGAATGCGGTACACCGTGCCGGGGCGAATGACCGTC
>CAZHSS010000160.1:0-2923 GCA_964535205.1 uncultured Verrucomicrobiota bacterium | reverse complement strand
CCGCGTCTTCGTGCGTCCGGTGCCGCGCCAGAAAATCGGCCCCCGTCATCCGCTCGGGCAAGTGCTTCTCCACCGCCGCCAGCTCCGCCCCCGTCAGCTCCGTCAGGTGCGCCAGCGACGGCACCCCCTTCGTCTTCCGCAGGCCGTTGAGAATCCGTCGGCCCATGAACGCGCCTATGCGCACCTCGCCGTACGGCGCCGCCGCCACGGAATGGCGCACCATCGAATTGATCCCGACAAACCCCGTCCCCTTGGGAATCTCCACCTGTCCCTCCACCGATCCCGGCCGGCACAGAATGTGCACCAGCTTCCCCCGCCGCCCGCTGGCAATGGCGATCTGGTCCATGATGCCGCACGGAGCCCCCACCACGCGGTTCTCCGCGATCTGTCCCAGCTGCGCGATCCGATCCGCCCCCAGCCCGAGCCCCAGCCAGGCGTTCAGCGCGCACAGGGTACCGATTTCCACGGCCGCCGAGCTGGCGATTCCCGCATTCATCGGCGCCGTCGCCAGCAGCCACAGGTTGAATCCCGTCGCCGGCCGGACCCCTTCTTCCCGGAGCAGCGCGACCAGGCTGCCGCCGGCATACGCCGCCCACGACGCCAGCGAATGGGCCGCAAACCGCGCCCGGACGGAGTCATAATCGGCACGTGCGTCCTCCATCTCCTCCAGCGAAAATTCCGTCTCCACCGGCAACCCCTCCCCGCCGGCCCGTTCGGTCCGGATGCGCACGAGCCGGTCCCGGCGCGCCTGCACGGCCGCCAGCACCCCGACGCCCAGCGTCGCCTGACAGACATTCGCCCCGGAATAGTCCGCGATGCCCCCCATCACGTCCAGCCGCGCCGGCACCCGCGCCACCCAGATCGGTTTGGTTCGTGGATATCCCTCCAACCGTCGCTCAAATTCAGCGACCTCGGAGGGCTTCATCATCTGATGCGCTGGCGCAGGCATGACGCAACAGAATCTCCCGCCCCACCCCGTTTGAAAAGCAAAATCCCCTTCCAACAGGGTCAGACCGTAAATATTCACTTTCGGGTTGACTCGCCTGAATGCACAGGGTAGAAAGTCAATATGCCTAGACCGCCTCGCATGGAATACGATCACGCCCTGTACCATGTCACAAGCCGGGGCAATGCCCGCCAGGTGTTATTTCACACCGACAGTGACCGAATCCGTTTTTTAGGCCAGCTTCGTGACAATCTCGAAACGTATGGCGTAGTCCTTTATGCGTGGGTGCTGATGGATAACCATTTCCACTTGGTACTCAGAACTCCACGGGCGAACTTAAGCCGTTTCATGCAACGGCTCAACAGCAGCTACAGCCTCTACTATCGTTACAAACACGGGAAGCCAGGCCATGTGATGGGAGGACGTTTCAAGGCCCCCGTCATTCAAGACGACACCTATCTGCTTTCGGTAACACGATACGTTCATCTGAATCCGGTGCAGACTCAGAGACAACAACAACGGACCGCTAAAGAACGAATGGCGTTCTTGGATGCCTATCCCTGGAGCAGCTTTTCGAACTATGTCCGGAACACCCCTTTCCCGGATTGGATGAGCAATTATGTGCTGAAAGCCTATGGACGAAACCTGAAAGAGGCCCGTAAACGCTACCGGTCTTTTGTTCTCTCCGGCATGACGCAGCAGAAGGAAGCTGCCCAGGACTTGATGAAGTCCAGCCCATACGCGATTGGCAGCGCTGATTTCGTGGACAGAACCACGTGGGAGTTATCCCGGCGCGCAACGGGTGGACCTCAAGATAGAGACATTTCGCTGCCCCGGACCGGCATGGCGTTGAACGAAATCGACCGGGTGGTCAGTCAATACTTTGGTTTATCGCCAGCCGAACTGCAGCAACACGGGCGCACAGCCGGCCCTGCCAAAATAGTGGCACTGGAGTTGGCCGCCCGCTGGAGCGGGAAAACCCTCCGCGCCATTGGACAACACTATGGGCAGATCAGTAGCCAAGCCGTCACCATGGCCCGCAAGCGTGCCAAACAGATACAGAAAGTCGAATGGGATAAACTGGGACGCGAATTGGACGCGGCTCAACGGACGTTAAAGTGATAATTTACGGTCTGACCCCGACAGGGATCAGTCCTCCACCAGCCAGAGCAGTTCGTAGGGCGCCGTTTCGACGATGCCTCCGGTCGAAAACGAGCGGCCGGTGAAGACATCCCGGAAAAAGTGCGCCAGACCCTGGGCGCGCCAGCCGCGCAGATCCACGACCTGGTCCTGCTCGGAAAAATTGGCCAGCACGGCGAGCCGGTGGCTGCCGTTTTCGCGCAGATAGGTCAGCACGTGCGGGTTCTCGCCGGGCAGCAGGCGCATGGCGGCCCCCTGAAGGGTGGGCTGCCGCTTGCGCTCGGCAAACAGCGCGCGCATTCCCTCGAAATGCCGGTTCCGGAACGTGCCCTCCTGCTCCACTTCGTTCCGGAACAGATCCCAGTCGGCTCTGGGGCGGTGAATCCATCGGCTGTCGTCGGCCTTGTCGGGCTGCTTCAAATAGGCATAGTCGTTCAGCACGGCCCATTCCTCGCCGAGAAAGATCAGCGGAATGCCCCCGATGCTGCACAGCACGCCGTACAGCATGTGCAGGCGGCGCAGCGCCAGACCGGCCAGGGCCTCGTCCCGCTGGCGCAGGGCCTGCTCCAGCCCCGCCAGTGACGCCGCCGTGCCGCAGATGCGCATGTCGCCCGTGTCCTCGTTGTGCTGGAACGGCACGCCCGCCGCAAACGACCCCTCGAAGCGCCCCGTGTAAAAGCGGTTGAGAAAGTCGCGGTGATCGCCCGGCCGGATGCCCACCGCCTCCGCGTCGTCGTTGGCGAACGCCCAGCCGATGTCGTCATGCCCGCGCAGGTAATTGACCCAGGCCGTCCCTTCCGGCAGCCGGTGACGGTGGCCGAGCGACTGCTTCAGCAG
>CAZHSS010000159.1:0-4352 GCA_964535205.1 uncultured Verrucomicrobiota bacterium | reverse complement strand
ACCATAGTATGGTTTTTATAACAACCATAATCCCCCGGCCCAGGACAGAGGGGCGGCTTTCCGCCAGCCGGGGGGAGACTACAGACAGTCCAGGGCGGCCTGCAGCACCGTCTCGACATCCAGCGTCTGCAGGCAGGCCAGGTCGCCGCGGGCGCAGGTGCGCGAGTGGCAGGGCCGGCAGGGCAGCCCCTCCCGGACCACTACCCGTTCCCGCTGCCGGAAGGGACCGGTGCGGGCGGGATCGGTGGCGCCGAACACCGCCACCAGCGGCACACCCATCGCATCCGCCCAGTGCATGGGGCCCGAGTCCACCGTGATCAGCAGGTCCAGGCTTTTCAGTCGCGAACACAAACCCGGCAGATCGGTTTGTCCGCACAGGTTGCGCGCCGCGTCACCGATTTCCGCAGCCAGCCGGGCGCCCGCTGCTTCGTCCCCGGCTCCTCCCACAATGAGAATCCCGCAGCCCATTTCCGCCGCCAGCCGCCGGCCCAGCTCGGCAAAGGACCCCAGCGGCCAATTTTTCGTGCGCCATCGCGAAAAGGGAGCCAGGCCCACCTGCGGGCCGGAACACCCGGCCGGCGTGGAATCCGGCACATTCAATCGGGGAACCGGTGGTGCGGAATTTCCGGCCGGCGCCACCACCTCCACGATATCCATCAGTTCTTCGACGGCATGGCGCCGCGGGCCGGGCTTTCGCGCGGGACAAACATCGTACACCCACGGGGCGCCTTCGCGGGCCCAGGCCGGCCCCGTCCGCCGCGCGGCGCGCGCCAGGCGCGCCGCCAGCGCGCTTTTGAACAGCCCCTGCAAATCCACTGCCCAGTCATAGCGCTCGCGGCGCAGCTCCCGCCAGAACGCCCCCCACCCCCGCCGCCAGTTCCTTCGCGGAAACTCGATGAGGCGGTCCACGTCGGGGCAGAGCGCCAGCAACGGGGCGTATTCCGGCTGCACCACCCAGTCCACGGCGGCCCCGGTGCGTTCCTTCAGCGCGCGCACCGCGGGCAAGGCGTGGGCGATATCGCCCAGCGAACTCAGCTTGATGACCAGAATCCGCTTCACCGCGTCACTTCGACAAGATTTCCTCGATCCGCTTGATCTTCAGCGCCTTTCCGGTGGCCGGGTCCACCGTCACCAGCGCGCCGTGCAGCCGCACGTCGCCGCTGGCGATTTCAAATTTCGTGGGCATACCGGTCAGGAACCGTCCGAGAATGGCGTCCGTGGTGCGGCCGATGACCGAATCGCACGGTCCGGTCATGCCCGCATCGGTCAGATAGGCCGTTCCCTTGGCCGTCACGGCCTCGTCGGCGGTCTGGATGTGGGTGTGCGTACCGATGACAGCCGTCACCCGGCCGTCCAGGAACTTGCCCATGGCCACTTTTTCGCTGGTGGCCTCCGCATGCATGTCCACCAGGATCATCCGGTAGCGGGAGGCGTTTTTCTTCAGCCAGGCATCCATCGCCCGGAACGGGCAGTCCGCCAGGCTGTTCATGAACGTGCGCCCCATCAGCTGCACGACGGCCAGGGGACCGGCGGGGGTTTCCACCACCGCCTCGCCTTTCCCCGGGCAGCCCGGCGGGAGGTTCAGTGCGCGCACGATGCGCGGTTCCTGGTCGAAATAGCCCACGGTCTGCTTCTGGTCCCAGACATGGTCGCCCATCGTGAGCAGGTCGGCGCCGCCGGCAAACAGCTCATCGGCCAGGGTCGCGGTAATGCCCCGCCCCGCCGCGCTGTTCTCGGCATTGGCCACCACCACATCCGCTCGCTTCTCCGCCTTGTAGCGGGTCGCCACGCGCGCCATGGCCATCCGCCCGGGCCCGCCTACAATGTCGCCGACAAACAGAATCTTCATTCCCCTCGATCCCTTCTCCCCTTACCGGGCATATTCCACACAACGGGTCTCGCGGATCACCGTCACCTTGATCTGCCCCGGATAGTCCAGGGCGTCCTCGATTTTCTTGGAAATCCGCCGCGCCAGCTGGATGGCGGCGGCGTCGTCCACTTCCGTCGGCTCCACAAACACGCGCAGTTCGCGGCCGGCCTGCATGGCGAGGCTTCGCACCACGCCGGGTTCGCCCTTGGCGATCGCCTCGAGGTTCTCGAGCCGCTTCAGGTACAGGCCTGTGGTTTCCGCCCGCGCGCCCGGACGGGCCGCCGTCACCGCATCGGCCGCGGCCACCAGCGCCGCGTAGGCGCTGCCCGGCTCCGGACCATCGTGGTGGCCGCGAACGGCCTCCACGATCGTTTCGCTTTCGCCAGCCTTGCGCAGCAGATCCGCGCCGATCTCCGCATGGCGCCCTTCGACCTCGTGATCCACCGCCTTGCCCAGATCATGAAACAGCGCCGCCCGCCGCGCGGTTTCCGGGTCCAGGCCGATCTCCGGCGCCATCAGGCCCGCCAGCCGCGCAGCCTCCATCGAATGCCGCAGCACGTTCTGGGAAAAACTCGTACGGAACTTCAGCCGTCCCAGGAGCCGCAGAATCTCCAGCGGCACCGGGGCCAGGCGCAGGGCTTCCGCCGCCTCTTCGCCCGCCTGCAGAATCAGGGCATCCAGGTCCGAGGTCACCTTATCGGTCATCTCCTCGATCAGAGCCGGATTGATCCGACCGTCGGCCATCAGGCGTTCCAGCACCACCCGGGCGATTTCGCGCCGGATCGGATCGAACGACGACAGCACCACCAGCTCCGGCGAATCGTCAATGATGACCGTGACGCCCGTCGCCATTTCCAGCGCGCGGATGTTGCGGCCTTCGCGGCCGATGATCCGCCCCTTCATGCTTTCATCGGGCAGCGGGACCGGCGTCGTGGTCACGTCCGAGACCTGGTCGGCGGCATGCCGCTGAATGGCGGCGGTCAAGATGTCGCGGGCCCGGCTCTCGGCCGTGGCGCGGGCGTCTTCCTGGGCCTTGCGCAGGCGGGCGGCGGTTTCCGCCGCCAGTTCCGACTCCAGGCGGGCCAGCAGTTCGTCCCGCGCCTGTTCGGCGGTCAGCCCCGCCAGCGATTCCAGATGGTGCTGCTCCTCGGCCCGCATCCGGTCCAGTTTGACTCGTTCGGCCTCCAGCGCCGCGCCATCCTGTTCGAGCTGCGCGGCGCGGGCATCCAGCGCCTGCGCGCGTTGTTCGGCGCGCTTTTCCTCGCGTTCCAGCCGCTCGTCCTGCCGCGACAGCCGGTCAGCGGCGGCCGACAGCACCTGCTGGCGCGCCTGCATCTCCCGCTCCATCTGTTCCCGGCCGCGGATCCATTCATCGCGGGCCGACAGCTCGGCTTCCTTGCGGAGCATTTCCGCGTCGCGCCGGGCCTCCTGCAGAAGGTCCCCCGCGGCGCGGTTCGCGACCGCATCGCGCATGCGTACAACCAGCGCATGCCCGAAAAAGCCGATCAGCGCAAAGCCCGCCGCGGTCAGCGCGGGCCATAGCCATTCCCAAAACATCATCCTAGCCTGTCAATCGTTCCAGTTTCGCCGCCGCGGACGGGGCGAAGCGTATTCGTTTTTCCGTCACCACGACATCCACCGGGACATCGTGGGGTTCCAAGGGGACCGCCTGCAGCAGGCGATCTTCCAGGCACAACCCTACCAGCAATCCGCCGGTTTGCGACAGCAAACGATCCAAATGACCGCCGCCGTGCCCCAGGCGCCCCCCCTTCAGATCAAAAGCCACGCCCGGAATCACGGCCATCTGCAGGCTCCCGGCAGGCACCGGGCGGGCCGGCTCCGGCTCGAGAATACCGTAGCGGCCCTTGCGCCAGCGGGTGGCGGCCTCGACCCGTCCCCAGCGGTAGCCGTGGCCCGCGGAAGCCGGAACCGCCACCAGCGCGCCGGCTTCCAGCCGGTCCGCCAGCAGAAGATCCGTCGCCGGCTCGAACGGCGTGGCCCGGTACAGGCCCACCGCAAACGCCGCCGTCCACCAGTCCTCCGCCATCAGACGGCGCTGAATCGCCGCCGAAGCCGCCGCGGACACCCGCGACGCCCCGATCCGCCTGCGCAACGCCGCCTTCACGGCACGAGGCTCCGCAGATCGAACGGCTCCGGCGGACGCGCCGGGCGTCCGCGGTCATCCACGACACACCAGTACACATCCGCTTCGGCGATCCCGACCGATCCCCGGCGGATCACCTGATGAAACACCCCGCTGACGCGGCGCGCCTCCCGGGCTTCCGTTTCGATCTCCAGGTCATCGTCCGCATAGGCCGGCGAGCGGTACGAAATATCCAGTCGCGAAATCACCGTGAAAAACCCCGCGGCAATCAGCCCCTTGTAGTCAAACCCAACGGCATGCAGAAACTGCATCCGGGCATGCTCCAGATAATTGACATACACCGCGTGATTCACATGCCCGTACGAATCGCATTCGTAA
>CAZHSS010000158.1:0-4367 GCA_964535205.1 uncultured Verrucomicrobiota bacterium | reverse complement strand
CGCGTGACCGCTCCCTGTCCACTCTGTCCACTATGAAGAAATTTGTCTTACGCCCGCGCCGAGGACCGGGGGCTGTTCAAGAAGGCCATGGCGGGCATCGGGCTGGCGGTGCCGCGGTCGGGATCGGCCCACAGCCTGGACGAGGCCCGCGCCGTGCAGGCGGAGATCGGCGCGTGGCCGGTGATCGTGCGGCCGGGCTTTACCCTCGGCGGGGCCGGCGGCGGCATCGCCCGCAGCGCGGAAGAATTCGAGGCCATCTGCGCCAACGGCCTGGCCCTGAGCCCGGTCGGCGAAGTGCTGATCGAAGAATCCGTCCTGGGCTGGAAGGAATTCGAAATGGAGGTGATGCGCGACCGAAAGGACAACGCGTGCATTGTCTGTTCCATCGAAAATCTCGATCCGATGGGCGTACACACGGGCGACAGCCTGACGGTGGCGCCGGCGCTGACGCTGACGGACCGTGAATACCAGGCGCTGCGCGACGCCAGCCTGGCGGTGATGCGGGCGATCGGCGTCGAAACCGGGGGCGCCAATGTGCAGTTCGCCGTGAATCCCCACGACGGCCGGCTCGTGGTCATCGAGATGAATCCGCGCGTGAGCCGCAGTTCGGCCCTGGCCTCGAAGGCCACGGGCTTTCCGATCGCCCGGATCGCAGCCAAGCTGGCAGTGGGCTACACCCTCGACGAGCTGCCCAACGACATCACCCGATCCACGCCGGCGTGTTTCGAGCCGTCGCTGGACTACATCGTCGTCAAGGCCCCGCGCTTCGCCTTCGAGAAGTTCCAGGGATCGGACGATACGCTGACGACCCAGATGAAATCCGTCGGCGAGACAATGGCCATCGGGCGCACGTTCAAGCAGGCGCTCCAGAAGGCCCTGCGGTCCCTGGAAATCGGCCGGGCGGGTTTTGTCCGCCGGGAGGAGGTGGAAGGCGCGCTGTCCGACGGCGAGCTGGAGGCGGCCGTGGCGCGGCCGAGTCCGATGCGCCTGTTCCACGTCCGCGAAGCGCTGTTCCGGGGTTGGGAGGTGGAGCGCGTCGCCAATCTGTCAGGCATGGATCCGTGGTTCCTGCGACAGATGGAGGAACTCATCGCGTACGAAGAGGAAATCGGCGCCGTCCAAACGCTGGCCGGGCTCGAAGCGGATCCGGCGCGGTTTGCCCAGGCCAAGGAATTCGGGTTTTCGGACCGGCAGATCGCGTCGCGGCTGGGGGCGACGGAAGGCGAGGTTCGGGCGGCGCGGGACCGCCTGGGCCTGTGGCCCGGGTACGGGGTGGTGGACACGTGCGCGGCCGAATTCGCCGCGGCCACGCCGTATTTCTATTCGTCCTACGGCGGGGAGCCGGAACCCCCGCTGCCGAAGTCGGACCGGAAAAAAATCATGATCCTGGGCGGCGGCCCCAACCGCATCGGACAGGGCATCGAGTTCGACTACTGCTGCGTGCAGGCCTGCCAGGCTCTTCGCGCCGCGGGCTGCGAAACCGTCATGGTCAACAGCAATCCGGAGACCGTCTCGACCGACTACGACACGAGCGACCGGCTGTATTTCGAGCCGGTGACGCTGGAAGACGTGCTGGCGGTTTACCGGCGGGAGCGTTGCGACGGCGCCATCGTCCAGTTCGGCGGCCAGACGCCGCTGAATCTGGCGCTGGAACTGGAGGCGGCGGGGGTGACGATCATCGGCACCAGTCCCGGGAACATCGAAAAGGCCGAAGACCGGGAGTTTTTCAAGCGTCTGGCGGAGCAGGTCGGCGTGAAGCAGCCGGCCAACGGCACGGCGACGGATCCCGGCGGCGCCCTGGCCATCGCCCGGCGCATCGGGTTCCCGGTGCTGGTGCGGCCGTCGTTCGTGCTCGGCGGGCGGGCCATGGCCATCGTCTATACCGAGCCGTACTTCGAGACCTTCTGCCGGGAGGCGTTCGCCGCGTCGGAAGGCCGCCCGGTGCTGATCGACAAGTTCCTGGAAAACGCCATCGAGGTGGACGTGGACTGCCTCGCCGACGGCGAGATCGAAGTCATCGGCGGGGTGATGGAGCACATCGAGAAGGCCGGCATTCACAGTGGCGACAGCGCCTGCCAGATGCCGCCGCAGGGACTGGAACCGGAGATCGTCGAACGCATCCGCGAACACACCCGAGCGCTGGCGCGGGGGCTGGACGTGCACGGCCTGATGAACGTGCAGTATGCGGTGCAGGACGGCGAGGTGTACATCCTGGAGGTGAATCCCCGCGCGTCCCGGACGGTCCCGTTTGTCGGCAAGGCCAGCGGGGTGCCGCTGGCGGGGCTGGCGGCGCGCGTCATGGCCGGCGAATCCCTCCGGTCCATCGGGTTCACCCGGGAGGCCGCGCTGCGCCATGTGGCGGTCAAGGAAGCCGTGCTGCCGTTCGCGCGCTTTCCGGGCTGCGACGTGCGCCTGACGCCGGAGATGCGCTCGACGGGCGAAGTGATGGGGCTTGATCTGGATCCCGGCATGGCCTTCATCAAGAGCCAGCAGGCGGCGGGCAATCCCATTCCCCGGACCGGCGGCGTCTTTGTCAGCGTGTCCGGCGAACGCGCCTCCGACCGGGCCGAGATGGTCCAGTGCGCCCGGGAACTGGCGGCCATGGGCTACGCGATCTGGGCCACGTGCGGCACGGCGACGCTCCTGCGGGATTCGGGTGTGCCCGCCCGCGCCGCCTTCGCCATCTCCGAAGGCCGCCCGAACGCGCTGGACCTGATGCGCGACGGCGAGGCCGGCTGGATCATCAATGTGCCCTCCGGCTGCCAGCCGCAGCTCGATGAAGTGAAGATGCGCACCGAAGCCGTCCGGCGCGGCGTGCCGATGACCACCACGCTTCGCGGGCTGCGCGCGGCGATTGACGGGCTGCGCACGCTGGCGGCGCATCCGGAATTCGAAGTGCTGTCCCTGCAGGAATACCACCGGGCCACAGTTCGCAAGGGGAAACCGTCATGAGCGCGATCTCCCGAAACTGGGCGGAGCGGCGGGAACGGCACGCGTTTCTGGCGCTGGCCGATGGCACGGTGATCCGCGGCTGGTCGTGCGGGGCCGCCGTGGACCGCCTCGGCGAAGTCGTCTTCCATACCGCCATGACCGGCGTCGAGGAAATCCTGACCGATCCGTCGTATGCCGGGCAGATCGTCGTCCTGACCCTGCCGGAAACCGGCAATACCGGATTCAACGGCGAGGATCACGAATCCGCCGCGATCCAGGCGTCCGGCCTGGTGGTCCGCGAAATGAATCCGCCCTCCAACTGGCGCTCGCGGGAGACGCTGCCGGAAGCCCTGTCGCGGGGGGGGGTGCCATCGCTGGCCGGGGTGGATACGCGTGCGCTGACGATCCGGCTTCGCGACGGCGGCACGCAGAAAGCCTTCCTGTGCGCCACGGGCGCCCTGTCGCCGGAAGAAGCCATCGAAAAGGCCCGCGCGTGGGAAGGGCTCGACGGACAGGATTACGCCTCGAAAGTGTCCACGCCGGCGCCCTATGACTGGCCGTCGGAGGCCCCGGCGGACGCTCCGCTGGCGGTCGTGCTGGACTTTGGCGTCAAGCGCAACAGCCTGCGCCTGCTCGCGGAACAGGGATTCCGGGTCCGGGTGGTGAATGCCCGGAGTTCCGCCGCCGACGTGCTGGCGCTGAATCCCGCGGGCGTCCTGCTGTCCAACGGGCCGGCCGACCCGGCCGCGCTGCCCTATGCCGTGGAAACCGTCCGCGGCCTGCTGGGGCAGGTGCCGCTGATGGGCATCTGTCTGGGCCATCAGCTGCTGGGGCTGGCGCTGGGCGGAACAACCCGTCGCCTGGCCTTCGGCCACCACGGCGGCAACCATCCGGTGATGGACCTGCGCACAAAGAAGGTCGAAGTGACCTCCCAGAACCACAACTACGTCGTGGATCCGGACAGCCTCGATCCCGCGGCGGCGGAGATCACGCACATCAGCCTGAACGACCGCACCGTGGAAGGAATGCGGGCCAAAAAGTTCCCGGCCTTTTCCCTGCAATACCATCCCGAAGCCGCGCCGGGCCCCCGCGATGCCGTGGCGGCATTCGCCCGCTTCCGCGCCCTGATCGGCTGATCCCCGAACGGCCGGAGCGGGCGCCGAGGGGAAGCGGGTCCGGTTCGCCGTGCGTCGGCGCACGCCTTCTGCGCCGTCGCCGCACAGGATGAAATGGGGGTTGGCGGGAAAAGCGATTTGTTGTAACGTCGTGTCTCGATGAGAGAACTGCTCCAGCAGGCGGGGTTTTGGGGGATGGCGGTGTGCGGGGTGCTGTCGCTGTGGCCGGTGGCGTTTGCGCGGCGGTGGAAGTCGTGGAATTTGTATCTGCCGGTGGCGGGGCTGGCGCTGTACGGTTTGTATGAACTGGCGCTGCCGCCC
>CAZHSS010000157.1:0-4392 GCA_964535205.1 uncultured Verrucomicrobiota bacterium | reverse complement strand
GCTTTGGCGGCCTCGGCGGCCTCCCGGCCCAGCGCCTGGGCCGTTTCGGCGTTGAGCTTGGCGCCCTTGAGGGAGCCCGCCAGCGTCGAAACCGCCGCCAGGGTCTTGGCCGCGGCGTCGTCGATGAACTGCACGTAGAAGTGCTGGTTGGACACAAACACGCTCATTCGCGGACGTTCCGCCGTCCCCTGCACCTTCTGGCGCAGGCGGCGATGCCGCCGCTCTCGATATTGCTTCTGGGTTTTCGTCTTCATCGCTACGCCACCGTCTTGCCCGCTTTCCGGCGCACGCGTTCGTCCTTGTAGCGGACACCCTTGCCCTTGTAGGGCTCGGGCGGACGGAAGGCGCGGATGCGCGCGCTCACTTGTCCCACCAACTGCTTGTCAATCCCGCTGACCTTGATCTGCGTGCCGTCCACCACCTCCACGGTGACGCCTTCGGGCACGGTGTAGTCCACCGGGTGCGAATAGCCCACGTTCAGGGTCAGTTGCCGGCCGGACAGCGAGGCCTTGAACCCCACGCCCTGGATTTCCAGGTCGCGGCGGTAGCCCGTCGTCACGCCTTCGGCCATGTTGCCCAGCAGTGCGCGGGTCGTCCCGTGGTCCGCCCGGCTCTGCTTGTCGTCGCCCCGGCGCGTCACCGTCAGGACGCCGCCGTCGAGCGTCACCTCGACCGTCGCGGGCACCTTCAGCGACAATTCGCCCTTGGGCCCCTGAAGAATCACCGCCCCGTCTTCCACCCGGGCGGTCACGCCCGCGGGCAGGGGCATCGGTTGTTTGCCAATTCTGGACATGTTCGTCGCCTCCGGTTACCAGACCTGGCAGAGCACTTCGCCGCCCACGCGGGCTGCGCGGGCCTCGCGGTCGGTCATCAGGCCCCGACTCGTGCTCAGCACGGCTGTGCCCAGGCCGCCCCGCACGCGCGGGATCGCCGTGGCGGCCACATAGCGGCGCAGGCCCGGCTTGCTCACGCGCTGGAGCTGCTGGATAATGGGTTTTTCGTTGTAGTCGTATTTCAGCACCACCCGCAGGATCTTCTTCCCGTCTTCGGTGGCTTCAGCCACGTCCGCGACGTAGCCTTCCTTCTTCAGGAGCCGGGCAATCTCGGCCTTCAGGCGCGAGTGGCCCATTTCCACGGCCGGCAGACCGGCTTTGCAAGCGTTGCGGATCCGCGTCAGCATGTCCGCGATGGGGTCAGAGCAGCTCATCGTTTTCCTCCGTCCTACCAGCTGGCCTTGACGACACCGGGGATTTTGCCCTCGGACGCCAGTTCGCGGAAGCAAATGCGGCACAGTTGGAACTTCCGAATATAGGCGCGGGAGCGCCCGCACCGGCGGCAGCGCCGGTAGTTGCGCACGGCGAACTTCGGTTCGCGCGACGCCTTCACCATCCAGGATATCTTAGCCAAGGTTCTTCCTCCCTCTTCAATAAGCGTTATGCGGCGGCGAACGGCACGCCCAGCAGCTTCAGCAGCTCCTTGGCGTCCGCATCGGTCTTCGCGGTGGTCACGATCGTAATGTCCATTCCCTGGATGCGCTTGACCTTGTCGGCCTCGATCTCCGGGAACAGCGTCTGCTCCTTCAGTCCGAGGCTGTAGTTGCCCCGGCCGTCAAAGGATTTGCCCGACACGCCGCGGAAGTCGCGGAGACGCGGCAGGGTCGCGTGGATCAGGCGCTCGAGGAACTCGTACATCCGCTCGCCGCGCAGCGTGACCTTCGCTCCGATGGCCATGCCCTCGCGCAGCTTGAAGTTCGAGATGCTCTTCGTCGCCTTCGTGATGGCCGGGCGCTGCCCGGTGATCTTGGCGAGATCTTCCGCGGCCTGCTTGAGCATGTCGCGGTCCACCAGGGCGTTCACCCCGATGTTGACCACCACCTTCGACAGGCGCGGAATGTCCATCGCGGAGGGAAACCTCCCCGTGGCCTTCAGGGCCTTCACCACTTCAGTCTTGTATTTGTCTCTCAGCATTGACATGGCATCCTCCCCCTTATTCCTTCTCGGCCTTCTTCGCCGGGGTCACCACCGCCAGGTTCGAGGCCGCCATCGGCGCCTCCCGCTCGACAATGCCGCCGTTGGGGTTGTCCTGCGACTTGCGCAGGTGCTTCTTCACGAAATGGAATCCCTCCACCAGCGCCCGGTTCGTCTCCGGGTACACCTTCAGGACCTTGCCGGTCTTCTTGCCGTCCGCGTCCGCGCCCGAAATCGCCTTGACGATGTCGCCGCGGCGGATGTGCATCTTGAGCTTGGCCATCACAGCACCTCCGGAGCCAGGGAAATCACCTTCATGTAGTTCAGTTCGCGCAGTTCGCGGGCCACGGGCCCGAAAATGCGGCTGCCGCGCGGGTTTTTCTGGTCGTCAATCAGCACCACCGCGTTGTGGTCGAACGACAGCGTCGAGCCGTCGGGACGCCGGATCGGCGCGGCGGTCCGGACGATCAGCGCCTTGTGCACCTCGCCCTTCTTGACCATTCCGCCGGGCTGCGACTCGCGGATCGACACCTTGATGATGTCGCCGATGCGCGCCGTGGTCTTGCCCTGGCCCAGCACCTTGATGCACTTGACCAGCCGGGCGCCGGTGTTGTCCGCCACCGGAATCTCGGATTCCATCTGGATCATGGGGACACCTCGCTCCCCGCGGCCTTCGCGACGATCTCCACCAGGCGCCAGCGCTTGGTCTTGCTCATCGGCCGCGTCTCGGCGATCCGGACCCGGTCGCCCGTCTTCGCCTCGTTCTTCTCGTCGTGCGCCACGTACTTCTTGTGGCGGCGGATCACCTTGCCGTACAGCGGATGGGCCATGCGGCGTTCCGCCTGCACCACCACCGTCTTGTCCATCGCGTCGCTCACCACGACGCCCGTGCGCTCCTTGCGCGAATGTCTCGCTTCTGTCGCCATGTTTCCCTACCTCGCGGCCTTCGCCGTGTTCATAACCGTCTTGATGCGCGCGATGTCGCGCCGGACCGTCCGCAGGCGGTCGGGCTTCTCCAGCTGGCCGGCAGCCTGCTGGATGCGCAGATTGAACAGTTCCTTCTCGGCCTCGGCCAGCTTCTGCGCCTGCTCCTCGGCCGTCCAATCACGGACTTCTTTCGCCTTCATTGCTCGTTCTCCTCGCGCCTACAGGGTGACGCCGCGGCGCACGAACACCGTGCGGATCGGCAGCTTGGTCGCCGCCAGCCGCAGGCACTCGATCGCCGTCGGCTCGGGCACGCCGTCCATCTCGAAGAGGATCCGGCCCGGCCGCACCACGGCCACCCAGCCCTCCACCGCGCCCTTGCCCTTGCCCATGCGCACTTCCAGCGGCTTCTTGGAATAGGACTTGTCGGGGAAGATGCGGATCCACAGCTTGCCCTTGCGCTTCATCTCGCGGTTCATCGCCACGCGGCAGGCTTCAATCTGGATGTTGGTGATCCAGCAGCGCTCCATCGCGCGCAACCCGTACTCGCCGAACGCCAGGGTGTTGCCGGACATCGCCATGCCCTTGCGCGACCCGCGCTGGCTCTGGCGGTACTTCACTCGTTTAGGCATGAGGGGCATAGCTACGCTCCTTCCTGGGCGCCGCCGCGCCGGCTTCCGGGTTCTGGCAGATCCAGCACTTCACGCCGACCTTGCCGGCCATGGTGTTCGCCTCCGCGAACCCGTACTGCACGTCCGCCCGCAGCGTCTGCAGGGGGACCTTGCCGACCATGTAATGCTCCACCCGGGCCAGTTCCGCGCCGCCCAGCCGGCCGCAGGCCTGCACCCGGATGCCCAGGGCGCCCATGTCCATCGCCAGCTGCAGCGCGCGCTTCATTGCCCGCCGGAACGCCACCCGGCGCTCCAGCTGCAGCGCGATGTTCTCCGCCACCAGCTGCGCCGTCGCGTCCGGATTGCGCACTTCCTTGATCTCGACGTAGATCTCCTTGCCGGTCTTCACGCTGAGCTCCTCGCGGAGCTTGTCGATGCCCTCGCCCTTGCGCCCGATCACCACGCCCGGCCGGGCCGTGTAAACCGTCACGCGGGCGCGCTGCGCGTACCGCTCGATGATGATGTCCGCCACGGCCGCGTCCTTCAGCTTCGCGCGCACCATCTCCCGGATCACAATGTCCTCGTTCAGCAGGTCGCCGAACTCCTTCTTCTCCGCATACCAGCGGCTCTTCCACTGCTTGTGGACCGCCGTGCGGAACCCGATCGGATTGACTTTCTGGCCCAACTTGCGCCTCCTCTTTCCGGCTCTCGCCCGTCTACTTCTTGCGCGACGGCTTCTCGTCCGTCAGCGTCACGCGGATGTGGCTGGTCTTCTTGCGGATGGGCGAAGCCGATCCGCGCGCCCGCGGCCAGTACCGCGGAATCGTCGGCCCGTTCTCCACCACCGCCTGCGAGACCCACAGCCGGTCCGCCGACAGCTCCGCGTTGTT
>CAZHSS010000156.1:0-4443 GCA_964535205.1 uncultured Verrucomicrobiota bacterium | reverse complement strand
CTTCAAGCAGTACCCCATGCAGGAAATGATGGAAAAGATGAAGCCCTACTACGACAGGGCGGTAAAAGAAGCTCGCGAACAGGACACTCCCGAGCTGCGCCGCGGCGTGGGCATCTCTTTTGGCGGTTTCAACGTATCCGAAGGCCCAACCGACAAAGCCACCATTTACCTTGAATTGAATCCCGACAACAGCATCACCAAGTATGACACCTGGCAGGAACTGGGTCAGGGCGGCGACATTGGCTCGTTGATGGTCACGCTCGAAGCCTTGAAACCGCTGGGGCTAACCCCCGATCGCATCCGCCTGGTGCCGCCCACCAAGACGGACACCGAGCTGGACCCCGCCGGCGTCGAGGCCAGAACCGGCGTGCGTCCGGACCAGATCGTGGACTGGCTGGCGCTGATCGGCGACACCGCGGACAACATCCCCGGCGTGATGGGCATCGGTCCCAAGACCGCCACCCGCCTGCTGGCTCAATTCGGGTCCCTGGAGCAATGCCTGGCCGGGGCCGGACAGATCGAATCGGAATCGCTCCGCCGCAAGCTGCTGGCCGGTGCCGATACCGCCCGGCTGAACGTCGAGCTGATGGCGCTGGATTGCGCCGTGCCCGGCGTACCCGAGTGGCGGGAGATTCCGCCGCCCGCGCCCGATCCCGCCCGCCTCAAGGCGTTTTTCGAGACATACGAGCTGCACCGGTTCGCCGCCGAAACGGAATCCGCCGCCTCCGCCGCTCCGCCTCCGAAACCTCCGCCGCCCGCCGCCGCCCAACTGGAGCTGTTTTAGACATGCGCGCGGCCAGCCCCGTTTTTCCGGATTTTCCACACCGTGGAAAAAAGTTTTCCATGGCGTGGAAAATGCGCCCAAAAATTTTCCATAGCGTGGAAAATCCGGGAAAAAGTTTTCCATGGCGTGGAAAAAGCCTGAACCGGCCGGGTTTTCTGTTTCCTGTCCCCTGTCTCCTGTCCCCTGACCCCTGACCCATGAATTTCACCTCCAGACCCGTTCGCATTCTCGTGCAGGCGCTCCTGCTGGCGGCGCTGGTGCTATGCGCGCTGGCGACGCGCCGGCACGTGTTGAACGCCCAGCGGCAGCTGACGCGGGACGGCTCGATTCCGTTCACGCTGGAAAGCGCGCTGGCGTTTCGTCGCATCCAGATGGCCTACCGCGACGGCGATCTGCCGCGCATGGACCGCGGCATCCAGTATCCCGAGGGCGTGGCGGCCCGCGAAACCGACACGCTCGGCGCCGAACGGCTCTATGCCGAAACCGCGCGCCGCTGGCCGGGGCTGCTGAACCTGGCCGAAAAAGTCCGCTGGCTTCATCTGCTGTGGTTCAGCCTGACCATTCCGGCGATCTTTTTATGGGTCAAATGGATGGGGGGGGGCGCGTTCGGCGGTTTCTGGGCGGCGGCGTTTTATGCCGTGGCGATCTCCGCGGTGGCGCGCTCCACGGGCCAGGAGCTGTCGCACGAGAACAATGCCCTGCCGCTGCTGATCGGCCATCTGGCGCTGGAGGCCTGGCGGCGGAACCGCGCCGGCTCGTCGTTCGCGCGCGGCCTGGCGGGTTTCGGCGCCGCCGTGCTGGCTGCGCTGGCCCTGTCCCTGTGGGATCTCGTGCAGTTTTATCTCGCGCTCTACATGGCCCGGGGCCTCTGGTGCGCCCTGCGCGGACGGCTTTCCCGGACGGAGCTCTGGAGCGGTGCGGTACCGATGATGGCCGTGCTGCTGGCGGCGGGCCTGCGCAATCCGTATTTGCGCTCGCACGGATTTCTGGTTTCGCCGGTGATGGGCCTGGGGTGGGGGATGCTGCTGGCGGGGGCCCCGCTGGCCCAGCGCCAGCGCCCGGCCACCCGCGCGGTCCTGGGACTGGCCCCCATCCTGCTGGCTGCCGCCCTCTCGCATCTTGTTCTGCCGGCCTACGGCCATTTCGCCTCGCTGCTCGCCGCCAAACTACGCTTCCTGAACAGCCGCCCCGACAATCCCGCCCTCCTGACGTTCGATCAGCGCATTCTCTGGGTCCCGGCCCTGCATTCCACGTCGTGGACGCTGGCGTTTCAGTGGTTTCCCGCGCTTTTCCTGTTGACGGCGGCCGCGGTTTGTGCTTTGATACGCCCTGATGTTCGCACTCGGCGGGCGTTTTCCTCCTTCTCCCCGCTTTTCTTCTTCTTTCTGGCCTCGCTGGGCGTGTTCATTCTGTTTTTCCGCTTTCATGTCTGGGTGGCGGTGTTTGCCTGCGGACTGATCGGCCTGGGCGCCGGCGTCCTGGCGGTCCCGGAAGCCCGCCGCTGGCGCCCCTGGGGCCTGGCCCTGCTGGCCGCCGGCTGGACCCTGGAAGCCAGCCAGCCGTGGCGCGGGCCCATTCGCCTGGGACGCCCCCCGGCGGAAACCCCCGAGGCCAAGGCCTGGGACGGGCCCCTCTTCTGGGGCCGGCCGAATGTCTATGCCTCCGAAACCGAAGAATTGATGAATCATTTGAACACCTATGTGGCCCCGGAACCGGTGCTGGCCAATTTCGGCGTCAGCGCGACGATCGCCGCCTATGGCGGCTGTCCCGTCGTGCTGCACCCGAAATTCGAGTCGCCGGACATCCGCGCCAAGGTGCGCGACTACGGCGAGGCGCTGTTCACCGGCGACGAGGCGGAGTTCCGCTCCTGGATGGAGTCGCAGGGCGCGACGGTGTTTGTGTACTCGATGGGCGAGTTTTCGGACATCCAGCCCGGCTATCAGATGCGCTACATGGTGAATGCGCTGGAGCCGCCGACGAATGCCGCGGCCCGGCTGTTCGAGCAGCGGCCGGAGGAACTGAAACATTTCACGCCGCAGTTTGCCAACCGCAAGTACCGCGTGTTCCGGCTGGCGCACAGCCCGGTGGCGGCCCGCCTGTCGCAGGTCCGCGCCGGTCATGCCCGCGACGCCCTCGAAGACGGCGAGCTGGACCTGGCGGAGTGGAAGGCCGCGCATGCCCTGCGCATGGACGACGGCAACGAGGAGGCCCAGGAGATTCTGCGCGTGGTCCTGGGGCTGCGCGACAGCGGATTCCGGCCCGGCGAGAGCGCCGCGGCCATCCCCGAGGCCTCCCCCCTGGCTCCGGCCGACCCGTGGTGAAGAGATGTCGGAAATGAAACCCGGACGTTGTGTCGCGCTGACCGGCGGAATCGCCTGCGGCAAAAGCACCGTTGCCGGATTCTGGCGGCAGTGGGGCGCCGAGACGCTGGATGCGGACGAAGTGGCCCACGGGCTGCTTGCCCCCGGCGGCGAGTGCGTCCGCGCCGTCGTCGAGGCCTTCGGGCCGGAGGTGATGGCGCCGGACGGCGGCGTGGACCGCGAGCGCCTCGGGCGGATCGTGTTTGCCGATCCGGCCGCGCGCCGCCGCCTGGAGGCGCTGGTGCACCCGGCGGTCGTCCGCCGGATGCGCGAGTGGGCGGCGGACATCCGCCGCGGCGGACGCTTCGGCGTCGCCGTGATCCCCCTGCTGTACGAGGCGGGCCTGGAGCGGGAGTGGGACGCCGTGGTGTGCGTCGCCTCCGCCGAAACCGCCGTGATGGAGCGGCTCGCGAAACGCGGCCTGTCGCCCGGCGAGGCGCAGGCCCGGATCGCCAGCCAGTGGCCGGTGCGCGAAAAATGCGCGCGCGCCGACCGCGTGATTGAAAACAACGGAAGCCTGGCCGAGCTGGAAAGCGCCTGCCGGGCCGCATGGACCGATATGACAGAACAAGGAGACTGAAGATGGCCCCCGAATCCAAACAACCCCGCAAACCCCGCAAGAGTTCCCCGCCCAAGACCGGCGCCCGCCGCGGCCGTCCGCGCAAGAACCGCGACGACGAGGAGACGCAAAAGCGCCCCGACAACATGCCGCTGCCGCGCTCCTTGCTGGATACCACGATCGCCGACGGCGAAGAATACCGTCCCGGCTCCGGCGCTTCCGCCCAGGCGGCGCCCGCGCCGGATCAGGAACCGCGGCCGGCATCCCCCGCCTCCTCTGACCAGCCCGAACGCGGCAACGAATCCCCGCCCCCTCCGGCTTCCCCGGCGTCCGCCGGCAACGAGGCGGCGCCCGATACGGGCTCGCCCCGCTTCGAGGATCGGCCTCCGCAGGGCAGCGAGCCGGGACAGCCCCGGTACAACCAGCAAAACGGCTCCAACCGTCCGCCGCATCACGGGCAGGGCGGACGCGACCGGCGCTTCGATCGCAACCGCGACCGCCGGCACGGCGGCCAGCCCTTCCAGCACCCGAACCGCCCGCCGCGCGTCCCGCTGACCCCTGAAGAGGAAGCCGCCCGCGCCGCGCAGCAGGCCGCTGCCCGCGCCGCGGCCGAAGCCGCCGCCGCCGAACGCGCCAAGCTGGCCCGCGTGCTCAAGCTCAACGAACTCCAGCAGCTCACCGTTCCCCAGCTCAAGGAACTGGCCGACACCTACAAGCTCGTGGAACTCGGCGCCCTCAAG
>CAZHSS010000155.1:4212-4450 GCA_964535205.1 uncultured Verrucomicrobiota bacterium | reverse complement strand
CCCCGGGGCTTTCAACGTTTACTTCCGGCTCCCGTTCGGCTATTCATGGCATGGAAGTTTTCCCGGAGTCCGCCATGAACCGTCCTGCCAGCATTGATCCCGGTTGGTTTCCCCGGGCTGCGGGCCCGGAACACGCAAGCCGCCCCCTCCCCTGCGGCATCTGTGAACCGCCCGGCGCCCCGCCCGCGCCGTTTGTCGAACGCCACCTCCAATGCGTATGGGCCGACAGCCGCCTGCG
>CAZHSS010000155.1:0-4202 GCA_964535205.1 uncultured Verrucomicrobiota bacterium | reverse complement strand
CCGGAGAACAGGTTCAGGTGGAACATCCCGGCGAATGGAACACCGGGCCCGGGCCCGATTTCCTGAGCGCCGCGCTGCGCGTCGGTCCCGACCTGCGGCGCCTCTCCGGCGATGTCGAAATCCATGTCCGCCCCGGCGACTGGCAGCGCCACGGCCACGCGAACGATCCCCGCTACCGCCGGGTCTGCGCCCATGTGGCCTACTACCCCGGCTCGCTGCCCGCCGCCGACCTGCCGCCCGGCGCCCTCCAGATCGCGCTGCGCCCGGCCCTGGACGCCTTGGCGGACTTCTCGTTCGACAACATTGACCTCATGGCCTACCCCGTCGCCGCCCGCGCGACGCCGCCCCCCTGCCGCGCCGCCATGAAACGGCTGCCGCCCGCCCGCCGCGGCGAAGCCCTGGAGGCCGCAGGCGAAACCCGCCTGCGCCGCCGCGCCGAACTCCTGCAATCCGCCATGCTCGACCGCGGTCCTGCCCAGGTGCTCTACGAAGAGGTCATGGCCGCCCTGGGCTACCGGCCCAACAAGGCCCCCTTCCGCCGCCTTGCCCGCCTCCTGCCGCTCGATGTCCTGCGCGACAAATCCGGCGGCGACCCCGTCCGCGCCTATGCGCTCCTCATGGGCTGCGCCTCCCTCCTGCCCGACCCCACCATCGGCCGCCGCGCTTGGGATGCCCCCACCAAAGCCTTCATCCGCCGCTGCTGGGACGCCTGGTGGCCGCTCGCCGACGATTTTCTCTCCCGGCGCATTCTTCCCGCCGACTGGTCGCTCGCCGGCATCCGCCCCGCCAACCGTCCCGAACGCCGCCTGATGGCCGCCGCCCTCCTCTTCGTCCCCGCCCGCAGCCTGCCGGAACGCATGCAGGAAATCGCCCGCCTTTCCCGCGGCCTGCCCGCCCGGCAGCTCCTCGCCCTCTTCGACCTGCCGAAGGCGCCTTACTGGGGCCGGCGTCTCTCGTTCGCCGCCGCGCCCGCCGCGAAAGCCGTCGCTCTCGTCGGCCCGGCCCGCGCCCGCGCCATCCTCGTCAACTTGCTCCTCCCCGCCCTCGCCGCCCTCGGCGCCCCGCCCGACGCCTGGCAGCCGCTCCTCGATTCGCTCCCCGCCGAGGAAACCAACGACTTGATCCGGCAGACCGCCCTGCGCCTCTTCGGCCCCGATCACACCCCTCGCCTCTATGCCTCCGGCCTCCGCCGCCAGGGCCTCATCCATATCCACCACGAATACTGCCTCGGCGACCGCTCGCTCTGCGCCGGCTGCCCGTTTCCCGCCCATCTGGAATCCCTTGCACCGTGACCAACCACCCATCATGCCGGATATTTTGTCTGGATTCGGAAGGTAGGGACGGCGCGCCGCGCCGTCCGTTCTTAATGATTCAACCAATCCAAGGACGCCGGCGGCGCGGCGTCCCTACCCATCATCAAACGGCTTCCCCATGACGAAAGAGCCCGTCCGCATCTATGCCCACCGCTTCGCCTTTCCCCCGGAGGCCGAGGACGAAAACCAGCACGTCAACAACATCGAATACGTGCGCAAAATGCAGGAAGCGGCCATTGCCCATACCCGCCGGAACGGCTGGACACCCGAAGAACTGCACGAACGCGGCTGGACGTGGGTGGCGCGGTCGCACTTCATTGAATACCTCCAGCCCTGCCGGGCCGGCGAAGACATCGAACTGCAGACCTGGGTCGCCGACTTCCGGAAGATCCGCTCGCGGAGAAAATACCGCTTCGTGCGCGCGGCCGACGGCGCGCTGCTCGCCCGCGCCGAAACCGACTGGGTGTTCCTGGATTTCCACAAGGGCCGGCCCCGGGCCATCCCCCCGGAAGTCCTCGCCGCCTACGTCATCGTGCCGGACGAAGAGGAACAGGAGATTCGATAACAGCTTTTGTCGCCGAAAGAGGTAGGCGATCCCGACTCTCCAAGAGGTCGGGACCCGCCGAGCCGGAATTCCGGCTCACCGGGACGGTTCGCCCTACCATCAAACCGATACAGAGCGGATACCGCGGGACGCCGTCCCTACCTTTTTGAACCTTCGCGGATTTCCACACGGCGAATCTTGCCGCTGATGGTCTTGGGCAGTTCCGGCACGAATTCGATCACCCGCGGATACTTGTAGGGCGCGGTGACCCGTTTCACGTGCGCCTGCAGGTCATGGGCCAGATCATCCGACGCGGCATAGTCCCGCGCCAGCACGACCGTCGCCTTGACGATCTGCCCGCGCTCCGGATCGGGAACGCCCGTCACCGCGCATTCCATCACCGCCGGATGCTCCATCAAGGCGCTCTCCACCTCGAAGGGCCCGATGCGGTATCCGCTGCTCTTGATCAGGTCGTCGTCGCGGCCCACATACCAGAAGTAGCCATCCTCGTCCTGCCACGCCACATCGCCAGTGTGGTACACCCCGCCCCGCAGACTCCTCGCCGTCAGGCCCGGATCGCGGTGGTATCCCATGAACATCCCCACCGCGCGGACCCGGTCGCCCGGAATGACGAGCTCGCCCTGTTCGCCCGGATCGCACGGCGTGCCGTCCGGCCGCGCCAGGAACATCCCGTACAGCGGCGACGGACGCCCCATCGAACCGGGCTTCGGCGTCATGCCCGTGAAATTGCCCACGCCCACCGTCATCTCCGTCTGCCCGTAGGCTTCCATCAGCGCCAGACCCGTCGCCTTCCTGAACTGCTCGAACACCTCCGGATTCAGCGGCTCGCCCGCCACCACGGCATATTCCAGCCGGGAAAAATCGTGCTTCGACAGGTCTTCCTTGATCAGGAACCGGTACACGGTCGGCGGGGCGCAGAAGGTCGTCACCCCGTATGCCGCGCAGACTTCGAGGGTCCGCACCGGCGAAAACTTGTCGTAGTCGTGCACAAAGACCGCGCTGCCGCAGATCCACTGGCCGTAGATCTTGCCCCAGGCCGACTTGGCCCAGCCCGTGTCCGCCACGGTGTAGTGCAACCCGCCGTCGCGCACGTTCTGCCAGTATTTCGCCGTGACAATGTGCGCCAGCGGATAGGTGAAATCGTGCGCCACCATCTTGGGCTGCCCCGTCGTCCCCGACGAGAAATACACCAGCATCAGGTCATCGTTCCGCGTGGCGGCTTCGCCCGTCGGACGCTCCCACGCCCCGTCCGCCGCCGCCATCTCCGCCGCCAGGTCGCTCCAGCCCGCCCGCTCTCCATGCAGGCGCATCTTGAGCACCGTGCCGCCCGGGGCAGCAGATTCCGCCTGTTCGATCGCCGATTCCAGGGACGCCTCGGGCACCGTGACCACCATGCGGATCCGGGCCTGCTCGAAGCGATAGGCCAAATCGTGTTCTGTCAGCATGTGCGTGGCAGGCACCCCCACGGCCCCCAGCTTGTGCAGCCCCAGCAGGCACGGCCAGAACTCGTACCGGCACTTCAGGATCAGCAGCACCGTGTCGCCCTTGCGCACCCCCTGCTTCCGGAACACCTGCGCCGCCCGGTCGCTGTCCGCCTTCAGCTCCCCGAACGTCACCGTCCGTTCCGCCCCCTCGTCGTTGCACCAGACCATCGCCCGGCGCTCCGGCTCGGCCTGCGCATACGCATCCACCACGTCGTAGGCGAAATTGAAATTCTCCGGCACCCGGATCTCCAGCCCGTCGCGGAATTCCTCGTAGGTGGCAAACTCCGTCCGGGACAGATATTGATTCAACAAGGACATGCTGCGCCTCCCGCTCAGAAAATCATGGCCAGGAACCGCGCCGGTTTCCCGTCCAGCGCCTCCATGGCATGCCCGTGGGTCGAGTCGAAATAAACGCAGTCGCCCGCCTCCAGCACCAGCTCGTTGCCGTGGATGCGCACCCGCATGCGGCCTTCCAGCAGGTAGTCGAACTCCTGGCCCGGATGGGAATTCGCGTGCCCGCCGGACTCCCCGGCATCCGCCGGCACCGTCACTTCGAACACATCCGCCTTGCGCCCCGCGAAATTCGCCGCCAGGTTCCGGTACTGGTAATCCTTGCGGCGCTCGACCCGGACCCCGCCGCCCCGGCGGGTCACGCTGAAAATCCTCATGCGCGGCGCCTCCCCCGTCAGCAGTTCCGTCAGGTCTGCCCCCAGCACGCGCGCCGCGTCATGCAGCGCGCTCGCCGGAATGTCCGCCTCGCCGGCCTCGTAGGCCTGATACTCCGCCGCCGCCACCCCCAGCGCTTCCGCCAGCTCCCCCGGCGTCTTCCCTTCCAGTTCC
>CAZHSS010000154.1:0-4455 GCA_964535205.1 uncultured Verrucomicrobiota bacterium | reverse complement strand
GACCATGGAACGTCAGTTGGACATCTACCAGGACTATCTCGACGGGCTGTTCCAGACGATGCGAGAGGGGCAACGGCCCCAGGAGCCCATCAACCGCGACCGGTTTCGCCAGTTGCTGGAACAGACGCTCCGCCGCCTGGTGCAGGCCGCCCGCGCCAAGTCCATTGTCCTGCCGCCGGACCTGGCCTTCGGCTTCCAGCGCTACGCCGCCGGCACCCCGCCGGAAGAAGAGCATCTGGACCGTCTGGTGGACCAACTCCGCTCTGTCTCCATCCTGTGCGCCGTTCTGTACGAGGCCGGCATCGGCGAACTCGTGTCGGTGGAGCGGACCGTATTCGAGGAAGAGGCCCCGGCCGCTCCCGTGGGAGAGGAATACGGGCGGAACCGCGGCCGCGGCCGCGGTCGCGGCGAGCCGGAACCGGAGGTGGTCAAGGCCACCGATCTGGTGCGCGATCCCGACGGTCTGTTCACCCGGGAACGGTATGTCCTGTCCTACCGCGCCCAGGACGAAGCCAACTGGAAGGTGCTCGACCGGCTATCAAAGGGTGCGCCCTTTGTCGTGGTGTCCAAAGTGGAAATCGTCAACAGCGCCCGTCCGGCCGTCGTGCCGCCCACGGCGCCGCCCGCCGCCGAGGAGGCCCCGCGCGCTTCGGCGGCCGCGGCCACCACCTGGCAGGCGCCCGGCGCCGCCCGGCCGGCGGGGGTGCGGGAAGCACCCGCCATTCTGCCGCGTGAATTGCGGGTAGTGGCCGGTCAGGAACTTCCCCAGGTCCGCCTGGAAGTCGATGTCTACCGCTTTGTCCAGGAAGCGCCCGCTGAAGAAGGGGAGGAGAATCCGTGAACCAGGCACCCCGGAACAGGAAAGAATGGTTTCGGGAGCACTATGAGAAAGTGCTTCTGCTGTTGGCGTTGATCGCGCTGCTGTTTTCCAGCGCCTGGCTCGTCAAGGACATCCAAGCCGACAAGGAACGCGCGGCGTTCAGTCTGTCGCGCATCGGCTGGCGCGGGTCCCCCGTGGCCATCAGGGACACGGTCCCCTTTGACGCGGTCCTGGCGGATGCCCGGGCCGCGGCGGCGGCCCCGCTGGCGATCACGCCACGCTCCCTGATCAGCGAGTTGCGCGTGTCCTGTGTCAAGTGCGGCCGTCCGATTCCGTATAACGCCGAAGAATGCCCCTTCTGCGTGGCTGAGCAGCCACCCATCATCGATATCCGCACGCTGGATACCGACGGCGACGGCATTCCCGACAAGGTGGAACTGACGCTGGGGCTGGATCCCCAGAATCCAGCCGACGCCTCTCAGGATCTTGACGGCGATGGGTTCACCAATCTGGAGGAGATTCGCGACGGCACTGATCCCCGCGACCCCGACAGCATGCCCGATCCCGTTGTCAAATTGCGCATTGCGCGGATTCGTCCGGTGCCCTTCGTCTTGCGCTACGTCGGCACGCAGCGCATGCCGGACGGCAGCCTGCGCTTCCTGCTCAATCTCCAGAGTCTTGAGCGCTCGTATTTCGCCAAGCTCGGCGACGTGGTTCTTGGCTACAAGGTCGAGGAACACAATCCCGAGGGGAATCAGGGCGAAACCCTGACCATGGTGCGCCAGTCCGACAAGCGCCCCGTCGTGCTGGTCAAGGGCCGCCCGGTCACCGAACAGGAATTGGCCATTTTGTTCGTTTCCCTGCTGGACCGGCGCAGCCTGCCCGTCCAGCGTCTGAATGACGTATTTGATTTCCGCGGCGCGGAATACAAGGTCGTTGACATTCACCGGGACAGCGTGGTAATCCAGAACGTCAAAACCGGCGAAGACGTGACGATTCCCTTGATCAGCAGCGAAGAACGCGCGGCATTGGCTCCCCCTGCCGCCGCTCCGGCGTCCGGCGCCGCGCCCGGCTCCCCATGGTGAATGTGCATATGAATGGTTTAGACAAGCAGGTGTTGTTGGGTGAATCGGGATCGACGTCCCGGCCCCGGTTCAGGTCCAAGGAGGAATCCTCAATGAAATGGTTCATGGTCTCGGCAATGACGGTGGCTCTCTTGTTCGGCAGCACGGCGCTGGCCCAGGAGAACGATTTCGATCTGGACGCCCTGCTGGGCGATTTCGATTCCCCGCCGGCCGAGGTGGACGAAACGGCTGCCGAACCCGCTCCGGCGGTGGAGGCGATGGAAGACGCGGCGGAAGCCGATCCGTTTGCCGGAATCGAAGCGGCCGAAGATCCTGCGGCGGAAGCCGTGGAAGAAGCGCTTGCCGAAGCGGATCCGTTTGCCGATCTGGGCGCCGCGGAGGAGCCGGTGGAAGAAGTCGCGGCGGACGCGGCTTTCGAAGCCGACCCGTTTGCCGGCATGGACGCCTTGGAAGAACCCGGAACCGATACCATGGAAGAAACCCCGGCCGAGCCGATGGCCGAAGCCCCGATGGAAGGGGACGATCTCCTGGGCGATCTCTTTGCCGAACCGGCTGCGCCTGCCGAAGACGAACCCGTCACCGAGATGGATTCCTTCGACGCCTTCGCCCCGGCCATGGACGAACCCATGGCAGGCGGCATGGAAGAGGAGTTGTTCGTGGACGAAGAAGCCCCGGCCGACGCGCCCGCGGAAGCGGAGGCCGCCGGGGAAGAGCTCTCGCCCCGCGAAATCAAGAAAATCGCCCGCGAAGCGGCCAAGCAGGAGGAAATCCGCCGGCAGGCCGCCGAAACCGATGCCCTCAAGGCCTCTGAAGCCGGATTCCGGGCCATGAGCGACGGCAGCTTTATCGCGGCCGAAACCAATTTCTCCTATGCCCTGACGCTCCTGCCGGACCGCCCGCAGAATGCCGCGATTCGCGAGCAGATTTCCTGGGGGTTGGCCGAAGCCCAGTACCTGCGGGCCCGGGCGCTGGTTCAGAAACGCGAACGTCTGGCCGACGCCCGCAAACTGGTGAATGGCGCTCTGGCCGCCGTTCCCGACCACCGGGGGGCGCTGGCTCTCGATCGCCGCCTGTCCCGCCTCGAAGAACTCGAATCCCTTCCCAAGGCGCCGTCCCGCCAGCCGGCGACCATCGAAAAGATGGCCGACATCAATCAGATGTACGACGAAGCCCGTCAATGGTACATGGTCAAGGATTACGATCGCGCCCTCGCTCTTTTTGAACAGGTGCTGCTGCGTGATCCCTACCACAAGAGCGCCATTCGCTACATTCGCAAGATCGAAGCCGACAAATACAAACTGGCCAGCTATGAGCGCGAAGCCCGCGTTCAGGGAATGATGACCGATGTGCGCCGCACCTGGAATCCGCCGATCCGCGCCGACATCGAAGTGCCCCAGGACATTGCCAAGTCCGGCGGCCTGGACAGCAAGCCCGCCTCCGAGCGTCTCAACGAGAAGATGCAGAAAATCATCATCCCGGCGGTGGAATTCCGTCAGGCCAACATCAATGACGTGGTCAATTTCCTGGTCGAGGCCAGCATCGCGGCCGATCCCGAAAAGGAAGGCGTCAACATCATCCTGAACCTGGGCCAGTCCGGCGGCGGCGGCGCGGCCCCGGCCCCGGCTGCCGCTCCGGCGATGGACGACTGGGGCTTTGGCGGCGACGATTTCGGCGCGCCCATGGCCGCGCCGTCCGGCGGCGGCGGATCAGGCGTGCGCGACATCACGCTGAACCTGCGCCGCATCAGCATGCTCGACGCCATCAAGTACATCACCGAAGTCGCCGGCCTGAAGTACCGCATCGAAGACAGCGCCGTCATGATCACCCCGCTGGATGCGCCGGTTGGCAACATCATCACCCGCATGTACCCCGTCCAGCCTTCGTTCATCGATGTCGTCGTGGAGCGCCAGGGCATGAGCGCGGAAGATCGCGATCAGGACTTTGTGTCCATGAGCGACCGGGTCACGGTGACCAAGTCCGACGTCAAGGACTTCTTCGAAAAGACCGGCGTGAAATTCCCGGCCGGCGCCTCGATCACCTACAATTCCGGCATCAGCCAGCTGATTGTGGCCAACACGGCGGACAACCTCGAAACCTTTGAACGCATTCTCCAGCAGCTCAATGTGGTGCCCAACCAGGTGGAAATCGAAGCCCGCTTCGTCGAAGTGGACCAGACCGACCTGGAAGAACTCGGCCTGCAGTGGATTCTGAACGACAACTGGGAGTTCGCGACCAAGGACGACGGTTCCGGCGAGCGCATGCAGCTCAACGCCAACAGCCGCGGCATGACCCAGGGCAACCGGTTCTTCGGGTTTGATTCCGGCAACCAGGCCATCAGCGCCATCTCCTCCGTCACGCAGGCCGGCGGCCAGACCATGCTCGGCGGCATCCTCAGCGCTTCCAGCGTCCTGACCAATCCGGAGGTCACCATCGTGCTGCAGGCCCTGTCTCAGCATGGCGGATCGGACCTGTTGTCCGCCCCGCGCGTCACCACGCGCAGCGGCGTCAACGCCCAGATCCAGGTCGTCAAGGAAATCATCTATCCCACCG
>CAZHSS010000153.1:0-4529 GCA_964535205.1 uncultured Verrucomicrobiota bacterium | reverse complement strand
TACACAGGAATTACCATGACCTTTCCTTTTTGCAGAACTTTCTGAACACTACCAAGCCGAAACCATGAGGAAAGCCAGGATATGAGAACATGCATCCGGATGACTGTGCTGTTGGGAGCCCTTTGCGCGCTGGCGGGATGCGCCACCTCCCGGGTCCACTTCACCGAGCCCCAGGGCGCCGTATTGACGCTCCAGGCCAGTGGTACACAACTCCATCCTCAAGCCTACACATTTCCCGCCGCCGTTGATCTGCCCCAGCGGGACAGTCCCGCCGGCTTCCACTCAGACGTCGGCGGACGACCCGTTCAGCTTGTTTTGCCCGACCACACCAACGTGAAGGGCTTTCTGTACGTGTATAAGCTGAACATGGACCAGGTGGAAAAACTGGCGCAGGTCACGTTTTCCCTGACCCCCGAGCAGATCGCCAAACTCAAGGAAGGATATGCCGTTGCCGTGGCGGGGATCTCCGCGCGCAAGCGCCCGGTCTACAAGCTGAATCTGGGTCTGGACAAATGACTCCGGGGCGGACAGCGTCCGCACTTGCCCCGCTGTTGTTCTGGGCGGCGGGCTGTACAACTCCTCCGCCGCCGCAGCTGGTTGCCGCCGGCACAATCCGCAACCAGGCCGCCATGACGTATTCCTTTGGCAGCGGGCGCCGATTCTTGGTCAAGAGCGAACCCGCCGATCTCACCGTCCTGATGCCGATTCCCCTGGGCGCCGGCAGGGAAGCGGCCGGAGATCAGGAATCTTCAAGCGCCGCAGCTCGTCTCACCCGGGCGGAGGCAGGCGGAACAGTCGAAATCCGGCCGTCACGCGCCAACATCCGCCCGGCGGCCCTGGCCTCGACCCGCCAATCGAACGAAGCGGCCGAACAGGTGACGCACTCGGCTGAACGCGAACGGCATCTCCTCTCCAATGCCGCGGCCTCGCAGGAATCCACCGAACGGACAGGAGGCATGGGCAGCCGCTCCATTTCGTCGCGACGGGCGGAGGCGGCAGCTGCGTCTTCCATCCGCGCCGTTCCATATGCCGGCGTTCAAACCGGAACCCTGCATCATGCCTGCCAATTCTGGCAGACCGCCTCCGCTGCGTACCCGGACGCCTCCTCTCAGTCGGAGGTTTCGTGGTCGGCCCGGCAACCCTCCATCCGAAAATCCGCCTCCACAGACCGTGTTCTGGCCGGCGCCCGCTTTTCCTATGCCGTGGAAATCGTCAACGATACCGGCCTCGATCTGGCGCAGATTGAACTGGCGGACCGCCTTGATGGCCGGCTGCGCTTCTCCCCCTCCGACATCCGACTGATCCCAGCCGTGACTTCCATCGTGACCTGCTCCAACCAATTGCTCCGCATCCGGTTTCCCGGAGGTCTTCAACGCGGGAAGGTCATCCATGTGATTCTTCCCGTAAGCGTGTCGGAGTCCGCCTTTTCTGTCCCGGCCCGCCGACTCCCGCCGCCTTGACCGCCCGACCTTGCCGGCCTATGGTGAATCCATGTGCGGACGCTTTGTATTGCCGGAGGAAGCCGCCGTCCTGGCCTGCTGGCCGCAGATCGCCCGGATTCAGGATGGGGGATGGAAGGCGTGTTTCAATGTGGCGCCGGCCCGAATCGTTCCGGTGCTGGTTCAGGAACCCGGCGGTTCCCTGGCGCTGCGGCCCGCGCAATGGGGACTGATCCCCGCCTGGTGGAGCCGGGAAACGCCGCCGGCCCGCACGTTCAATGCCCGCAGCGAAGACGCCGCCCGCAAGCCGATGTGGCGCGACAGCCTGAAAGCGCGGCGATGCCTGGTGCCCGCCGGCGGCTGGTATGAATGGAAGCGGCGGAACGGCGCCGCCGGGCCCTCCGGCCGCCCGTCCCTCCAGCCATATTTCATCTGCCGGCCCCGGGAACCCGTTCTGGCCTTCGCCGGCCTGTGGGCCCGCCGGGATCCGGCCGGCTCCGACCCGGCCCTGTCCTTCGCCATCCTGACCCAACCCGCGGCCCCGGCCATCTCCTTCATCCATCCCCGCATGCCTGTCGTCGTCCCGCCCAAACAGCAGGCCGAATGGCTGGATCCCCGCACGACGGCAGAGGCCGCCCAGACACTCGTCGCCCGCGCCTGCGAGGACTTCCTCGCCCACCCCGTCAGCTCCCGCGTCAACGATGCCCGGCAGGATTCCCCCGACCTGACCCGGGAAGTCCAGCCGCCGCCGCCCGAACCGGATCTCTTCAGCCAGCCAACCGCCGGATGAACGCCGGCTGAATATGGTCATGGCAACAGGTATATCCTCCGGCCGGATCGCCGCCCCGTCAGCTCTCCGAAAATCCGCACCCGGGCCCTTGCTTTTCCGGACTTCCGGTGTAGGCTGACGGTGGAGCCGGACGGAAGGGCAGAAAGACGACCAGCTGCCCGCCAAGTGGCCGAGCGAAGCACTTGGCATCAAGGTTGAGGGACTGGCCTCCCTCCTGTCCGGCTCTCACTCAATAGCCTTCTTCGTAATACAGCTCTTCCTCCGGATACTCAGTGATGTATCCGTCTTCGTCCACCGGATCGAGAAATCCTTCGGCCACCAGTTGCGCATCGCGGTCCGCCGTCAGTTGCACCGGCAGCGGCGGCAGCCCTTGGCGGATCACTTCCATCTGGTAGTCCTGCAGGTGCCGTTCGAGTTCTTCGCCCGTGTAGATGGGCTTGGGCACTTCCACAGGCTTCTGGCGCGCCAGCATCCGCTGGCGGCGGCGCTCTGCATACGACAGGCGCCGCTCCTGCGCCTCTTTCATGCGGTCTTCCTTTTCCGCCGTGGTCAGCACCTGCGATCCCGCCGCCCCGCTCATCCGCAGCACCACGACCTCTTCCCCCTTCTTCAGAACCGCCTCCTCCTTGTCGTAGTCCACGTCCAGCAGTTCGATCCCCTCTTCCACCTCCCCCACCACCAGCGAAAAATAGCGGTTGTCTTTCTTGTCCACAACCGCCGCCCGCAGATTGCCGTCATCCTCTTCGTATAGGCCGGACAGAATCATGTTGGCGGCGAAGGATTCATGGACGGGAATCACCCGCTCGGGCGGCGGCGCGTCCTCCGGCGGCGTCCCGAACGGCTGACGGCTCAGGATCACCTGGTAGTCGGCCCGGGTCCGCGGCGACTCGGCACCGACGGCCCAGGCGGCCGCCCAGAGGCATCCCAGACAGAATACGGCAGTCTTCATGAGCAGTCAGCCTAGCGCAGGCCCGGAACGCGCGCAATGTCCTTTTGTCCGGAAGCCGCCGTTGCCGATCCGATCCAGTCAAAGGCCTCCCGGAACCGGCTCTTGACGTGCCCCTTGATCAGCACCACGTGATTGCCCAGCGGATCCCGCAGCAGCTCGGACAGCGCGGCGGACGGCACCCGCACCCGGACCTGGGTGCGGCACAGATGGCCGTCGTGACGGCTTTCGAACAGCGTGCCTTCCGCTCCCCACCAGCGGTCCAGGCCCGCGCCGCCCAGGCGCAGCAGCGTCACGGGACCCGTCCGGAAGGAGCCGTCCAGTCCAACGCCCCGGCCCGATTCGAAATGGGTCAGGAGCCGGTGCGACTCCACCAGTCCCAGCGGCACGGTGCAGTGCGCCAGCAGGATTTCCCCCTTGGCCACGTCCAGGTCCGACGGATTCGCCATCCACCCCGCCCGGCCCGTCAGGTGCCACAGCCAGCGCAGCAGGATGACCGAGGGGATGTCCCCTTCGCACCCCGCCGAAATCCCTTCATCCGCCAGCCGCGACAGCGCCAGGCAGCCCGTCGTGCCCTCTTGCTCCAGCAGGTCGAAACAACGCAGCGTGACCGCCGACAGCCGGTACCGCTCCACCAGAACCTTAATCCCCCGGTACACGGCCGCCGCACGCGAAAACGCCTCCCTGGACACCCCCTCGGCGGACGCCGCCCGCGTCCAGGCCTCGAACTCCGGCCCCTGCTCCGGCGCCGGATCCCGCGCCATCGCCTCGCGCAGCTCCGCGATCTCCAGCGGCACCACCTTCAGGCCGAAGCGGGCGGCCACCACCTCCGCGCGCTGCGAACTCGCCACCAGCCAGTCGGAACTCTCGCCCACCCGCCCCAGCCGTTCCGCCGCCAGCCGGGCATTCGCCTCCAGGCAGTCCGCCGTCTGCGCAATGTCCGCCAGCGTCTGCGCGTCGCCGGCCCCCCGCAGCAGGTAGATCCTTCCCGTCCCCCCCTCCTGGCGGATCTGCGCCAGGATTTCCAGGGCCGCCGGCAGCGAGTTGTGCAGCGGATGCGCAATCAGCAGCATGGGGCCCGGCCGCCCCTGCTGCGCCCGCGACCGGTACCGGCGGATCACCTCGCCCTCCACCCCCCCGGTCTGGATGAAATGAAATGCCACCCGGTCGCCGTCCGCCACCGCCCCGTCCATCCGGTGACCCCCCGCCTCCCGAAGCCCCCGCTCGACCTCCTCCAGCAGCAGGCTCACTTCGCGACGGTCATGCAGCTTCGAGGCCACGGGTATGTAGGGAAAGCTCATCGGCGGTTCTCCTCTTGCGGTGGACCATCACCCTACGGCGCTTTGCGCCGTCC
>CAZHSS010000152.1:0-4536 GCA_964535205.1 uncultured Verrucomicrobiota bacterium | reverse complement strand
TGGCCTTTGCGGTCGCCGCGCTGTCCATCTGGCACTGGCTTTTCAAGGATCCGCAGGGGATCGACGGCCTGGTCGTCGGCGTCATCGCGAATCTGGTGGCCTTCAGCGCCATGCACCGGATTGACCGGGTCGTGGACGGCGGGGGCGGATAACCACCGCCGGAAAGAGGTCAGTCCTAAAAACAGATTGACGGCAGAGTGGTGGATATGGGGGTAAGCGGAGGCATGCCAAGGAAGCCACGAGTGGAATATGCGGGGGCGGTTTGCCATGTGATGAGCCGGGAAGCCGGCAGGGCGATTTAGTGAACGGATCAGTACCGGGAAACATTTCGGGCCAGATCCAATATAATTCAGGACTGACCCTTTGCACTCCACACACCGACGGCTGATTCCATCCCGATTTTGCCGGCGGGTGGACCGGGCCGGCTGGATGTGAGTTTTCCACGGCGTGGAAAATCCTGCTGAAGCAGGACAAGTATTTTTCCATGGCGTGGAAAACCGGCGGAAAATTTTTCCATGGCGTGGAAAATCCGGAAAAACGGTCGGGACGGAGCCCAACCCTCCCAAACCCCGCCCAAGCTTCCTGTTTTCACCTTTGGAGGGGCAAGCTCCGTCTTGCCCGGATCGGAGAGAGGGTAAGATGCCGGCAACATGCTACAATTCACGGACTGACCCCTTGACGGGTCAGGCCTGGGGGAGATCGAGGCGCATCAGGAGGCCGTCGTAGTAGCGTCCGTTGGCCTTGGTGTCGCGGGGCAGGGTGGCGAGGAGTTGAAAGCCGTGTCGGCGGTAGAGGCGCTGGGCGGGTTCGTTGTCGGCGCGGACCATGAGGTAGATGATCTCGATGGCCGACTGCGTGTTCAGCCGGTGGAGGGCGGCGGCGAGCAGGGCGGAGCCGGCGCCCTGTCCGCGGGCGTCGGCGCGGACGCCCATGTGCAGGTCGGCGGTATGCCGCAGCTTGCCGGCGCGGCGGGGTTCGATCAGCAGGAAACCGAGCAGGCCGGAAGTGCCGCGCGCGACAAGGAAGAGGGCTCCGGGCCGCCGGCGCAGATCGTGCAGAAAGCGGTCGAAGGCCTCCGCGGACGGAAACTCGTCGTCGAAATTGACGGCAAACGTATCGGCGGATTCATGGATGTCGCGAAGGAGCCGGCGGGCCTCCTCCGGGGGCAGGCAAAAGCCGTCTTCGATGGAATAGGGCGCGCCCACGGAGCGGGGGTCAGCGGGGAACGAAGAAGAATGTGACCGGGGTGCCGTAGGGGGGCGTGGTACTGGGATTGGCGTGCAGGGCTTCGTCGTCGGCGCCCTGGGGATGGCCCAGGTTGACGAGGGCATAGGGATCCCAGTAGGTGGCCACCAGGGATTCCTCGGCAAAGCCCATGAACCGGCCTTCCCGGATCATCGAGCCGGTGAAGATCCACGGACTCTCCGGCAGAACGGCGTCTTCGCTGATCTGCCAGACGAAGGTTTCGGCGCGGGCGCGCTGCCGTTCGCCGTCGCGGTCCCATTCCACGAAGATATCCACGGGCGAGCCCTTGGGGGGGCCATCGCCCATGCCCGCCATGGGCTCTCCGCCTTTCAGTCCCGCCAGCAGCAGCGCCGCCTGCAGGTCAATGGGATTCACCGCCAGCACGAAGACGGACTCGTGCACCTTGCCCTTGGGACCGCAGGCCAGCAGCTCGACGAGGCCTTCGGTCTGGTTGACCCAGCCGGTGGCGCTGACGGTTTTGGCGGCGGAGTCGAGGGTGACGGCGCCGAGGCGGGCGACGGGACCGTCCCAGCGCACCGGCGAGGGTTCCGGCTCGGGCTCGGACCCGGCGGGATAGATGACGGGAGGGGCGGGAGGGGGCGAAGTCCGAGGTCCGAGGTCGGAAGTCCGAGGTCCGAGGTCCGAGGTCGGAAGTCCGAGATCGGAAGTCTGAGGGCCGGGATCCGGGGTTGCCGGAACAACCTCCTGTCCCGTGGCGGGGGAGCACAAGGCGAGGATCAGTCCAAGGGCGAGAAAACCAAGAGGGCGTCGTGACATGCGGTCTCCTGTTGTTGGTAGCGTTTGGTGGTTTCGGGGCCGGCGGGTTGCCGGGCATCCCGCGCAAGGGATTGGCGGGCGGCCTCGAGTGCGGCGGCATAGTCGCCGTCGAGATACCGCAAAAGGGACAGGGCGTGCCAGGCTTCGGCGCTGCCGGGATCTGTTTCGACGGCAAACCGGGCAGACTCCAGGCCCCGGCGGATGTCGGCGCGGCGGGGATCGGGGAGGCGGGCGGCGGCGTGGGCGAGCAGGACATGGATGGTCGGATCGCCCGGGAACAGCGCCTCCATGCGTTCGAAGACGTTCCGGGCGTCGGCAGCGCGCCCCTGTTCGAGCAGGGCGAGGCCGAAGCCGTGGAGCGCGGGGCCGTTGGTGGGGCACACGCGCAGGGAGCGGGCGTAGAGCCGCATGGCGGTATCCAGAGAGGCCGCGGCGTCGGCGGTGCGGTTGAGGCGTTCGGCTTCGGGGGGCAGGGGCGCGGTGCGCCAGGCCGGTTCCGCCGCGGCGGTATCCCACAGCAGGACCCCCAGGGCGCCGATGGCCAGTGCCAGCCGCCGCATGGTCAGTCTTTCATCTCCACGGTCACCGTGGCCGGCTCCGTCCGGACGACGGAAATGCCGCCGGGCAGGACGGCGCGGATCGGCAGGCGCACCGGACCGGAATCCTCGGTGTCCACAGCATCCACGAACAGGCGGATATCCTCGGCGGCGAGCGCTTTGACCAGTTCCGGCCGTCCCTTGACTGTCAGGTGGGCGGTGTCGGGATCGAGATCGGCGCGGAGTTTGCGTCCGGCGGGCAGCAGCGGCAGGATGGGCAGATCGGGGAAGCGGGTGCTGACGGAGCGTTCCAGGATGGCCAGGTCCAGGGTGACGGCCGCGGGATCCATTTCCACGCCGGCCATCCGGTCGCCGGGGACGAGCGGAATGCGGCGCTTGTTGATGGAGCGGATGCGGCCGTCAAGATCAATGGGCATGGTGCTGACGGCTTCGATGTCTTCCAGGAGGCGGGCGGGGCCGGAGAGCTGGACCGTGGCCGGGGTGACGGTGATCTGTTCGATTTCGTAGCCGTCGGGCAGGAGGTTCTGGGTTTCGACCTTGACGGGCACCTGCTTGGAGATTTCGCGGTCGAGGCGGAGGGTGACGGCGGCCGGGCGGATGAATTCGATGCGGGCGCTGCCGGGAGCGTTGATGTTGCCGGGGCCCAGGGTGACGGAAAACGGCTGGTTGTCGGCGCGGTCTCGCGCGTCCACCGTGGCCTTGATCAGCTCGCGGTTCAGGTAGCGCAGGTCGTCGCGCGAGCCCAGGAACGCCACGTCCACGGTCCGGGCCGAACGATCCACCACGGTCCAGTCCGGCGGCGGCTGGATGGTCAGGGGGATGCCGGTGACCAGCGTGGGGTTGCTGGTGGCGGCGCGGATGGCGTACCAGACGGCGATGGCCGCCACCACCGACACCACCCGGATCCCGTTGCGCGAGCCCAGGAACTCAGTGGTTTTTTGCAGTATCTTCAAATTCCCGCTCCATCAGTTCTTCGGTCCTGGCGACGCCTTCGGGGGTCAGGTCCAGCGACTGCCCCAGGCGCTGCCAGCGGCTCTTCTGCTTGGCGGCGCGCAGCAGCACCGACGAGAGGATGCGGCGCAGGCGGGCCTCGTCCAGACCGCGGATCAGCCGCCCCTTGTAGGCCAGCGAAATCGCGCCGGTTTCCTCGGAGACCACGACGACAACCGCGTCGGTTTCCTCGGAGATGCCCACGGCGGCGCGGTGGCGCGTGCCGATCTTGCCGATGTCGCGCGACGACAGCGGAAACACGCAGGCGGCGGCGCGGATGCGGTCGCCCTCGATGATGACCCCGCCGTCGTGCAGCGGCGTGTGGGGAAAGAAAATGGTCGCCAGCAGTTCGGCCGTCACCACGGAATCCATGCGGGTGCCGGTTTCCTGGACGGCGCGCGTGCCGATTTCGCGCTCGATGGCGATCAGGGCGCCGATCTTGTCGGCGGCCAGCCGCGAGACCGCCTGCACGATTTCGTCAAGCACGCCGCGTTCGCGCAGGGTCGTGGCGAAGACATGCTGCTTGCCCAGCTCGGCGAGGGCGCGGCGGATTTCCGGCTGGAAGATGATCACGAAGGCGATCACCAGATAGACCGACAGGCGCTGCAGCAGCCAGTTCAGGGTGTCGAGGTTGAACAGCCGGGTCAGCAGCAGCATGACCACCACCGCGGTGACGAATCCCAGCAGGACCTGTGCGCCGCGCGTGCCCCGCAGGAACTGGATGATGTAGTAAAACACCACCGACAGCACCAGGATTTCCAGCAGGCCGCCGACCGCGGGCAGCGGCGCGCTCTGAAAGAAATCCGTCCAGGCATTGTTCATGGACGCAGTGTGCCACGCGCGCCGGGAGCGCGCAAGCGGCAAAGAAAATCCAGCCGGAAAACGGGCGCATTTGCGATTCGGTGCAGGGTGAAGGCCTGCGGCTCACCCGGAGGGTTCGCCCTTCTATGGGGCGAGTCAAGTGGTG
>CAZHSS010000151.1:0-4539 GCA_964535205.1 uncultured Verrucomicrobiota bacterium | reverse complement strand
GCCTGCGCCGCCGACAGCACTTCGTCGAACGGCAGGTGTTCTTCCTCCATCCGGGTCAGGATGTAGTTGCAGGTCCCGTTCAGAATGCCGTAGAGGCTCTCGATCCGGTTGGCCGCCAGCCCTTCGCGAAGAGCCTTGACGATCGGAATGCCGCCGCCGACCGACGCCTCGTACAACAGCTCGGTGCCGTTTTCCTCCGCCACGGCGTGGATCTCCCGGCCATGCTCCGCCAGCAGCTTCTTGTTCGCGGTCACGACCGGCTTGCCCCGCTTCAGCGCCTGCAGAATCAGGTCGCGGGCCGCGCCCGTCCCCCCGATCAGCTCCGCCACCACGTCCACGTCGTCGCGTTCGATCAGGCTTCTGGCGTCGTTCGTCAGCAGCGCCCGGTCCACCGCCACCCCCCGGTCGGTGTCCAGGTCCAGGTCCGCCACGCCCCGCAGCACCAGCCGCAGCCCCAGGCGCTCCGCCAGCAGTTCGCCGTTCTTCTGGAGGGTTTCGACCACGCCGGCCCCCACCGTGCCAAACCCCAGCACCGCCACTCCGATTTCCTTCATTTGCGTCATGAATGCACTCCAAGCCGTCTATCAGTATGGGAAAGGCGAAAGATTACCCCCGTTTCGTCGAAAAACAAGCCCAATCCCGCCGGAGAAAAACGTTCTCCCGCGGCGGATGCCGCGGGAGAACCCCTTCAGCCGGCCGGCGGAAACCCGCCCTGCCGCGGCCCGATCAGTTGGCCGGCTGCACGCTCATGCCCTTGGCCGCCCCCGCCAGCGGCGTACAGTAGGCGATCTTCTCCTTGGCCTCCGTCACCGTCACCGTACCGACCGTGGTCAGTTCCACGTCCAGGACTTCCCCGGTGTCCGGGTCCACCAGTTCCTCGACCGAGCCCACCTGGAAGGCCATGCCCGGCTCCACGCCTTCGCGCGTGCCGCGGTTGATGACCAGGCGGCTGTCGTTCGCCAGCATCACCGAGCCTTCCCACGCAATGCTCTCGAGCTGCTGGGTCAGGAATTCCACCGCTTCCACCACGGCGTCTTCGCAGGCCTTGCCCACGTTGTCTTTGCGGAAGCCCTCCAGATTGCCGCCCAGCCCGCCCAACGCGCCGCCGTGGTAGCCCACGCCCAGCCCGCGACGGCCGGCCTGCCCCACCACCTTTTTGGATGCCTTGACCTGGCCCGTCTCGCTGTCCACCAGGTAGATCGTGATGTTCACCTCGGCCTTCCCCCCCGAGCCGCCCAGCGATACTCCACGGAAGCTGATGCCGCCCCGGCCCCCGGTGGTTTCGTCCTGCACGTGGGTGATCGAACCGCGCACCAGCAGCTGCGCCGGCGTCATGCGCCCGATCTGCGGCGCCTTCTGCCCGCCGGCCACCCGGCCGCTCGCCGCGAAATCCTGCTCGGCCATCGCTTCCTTGCGCATCTCCGAGTCGCCCAGCACGATGAACTTCCCGCTCTGCTGCAGGGCATCCGTCAGGATCGTCGTAAACCCGTCGCCGATGTCCCACTGGCCCGACCAGCCCGCCTCGTTCGGGAACTTGCTGACCGTGATCGAGTACCGCAGGTTGCCCTGCGCCTGTACCGTCACCGCTCCCGCCATCACCGCCGCCGCCAGCGCCAACCGCCATGTCTGCATCCGCTTCATTGCTGCTCCTTATTGATCCTCCGGCAATGCCGGATCCGGGTTTTGTTTCGCACCAGTATGGGAATTCGAGGCCCCATGACAAGCCCAACCTGCCGCCGGAGGGTTAAAATGCGATTAAGGGGTTGACACTGCCGGCGCAAACAGGATACACACGCCGTTCAATTTGTTCACGAAAGAGGCCTCTTCATGCAACCGACCTATCGCCCATCCAAGATCAAGCGCGCCCGCAAACACGGGTTCCGCTCCCGCATGGCCACGGCCAACGGCCGCAAGATTCTCAGCCGCCGCCGCGCCAAGGGCCGCAAGTCCCTGGCCGTGCGCGTCTCGAAAAAGTAGGCGGTTCCCTCTGCCCCTCCATGCACCGGGGCGGCCATCCCATGCCTCCCGGCGGATCCAGCCCGGACCCCTTCCCCGCGGGAGATTCCGCTCCCGTGCCGACTCCGGCCCGGCAGACCCTTTGCCGTAACCAGCGCCTGCGCCGCACGGCGCAGTTCCGCGACGCCTATGACCAGAACCGCCGCTGGCACGGCCGCTATATGGTCCTGTTCCTGCGCACCGCCCCCGATGCCTCGCGCCGACTCGGCGTGGTCGCCAGCCGGCGCGTCGGCAACGCCGTCGAACGCGCCCGCGCCAAGCGCCGCCTGCGCGAAGCCTTCCGCCGCCACCGCGACGCCTTCACCGCCCCCGGCACCGACGATATCGTCCTGGTCGCCCGCCGCGCCATCCTCCACGCCCCCTGGCCGGCAGTCGTCGCCGACCTGCTCCATCTGGCCCGCCAAGCCGGCCTGGCCTCTTCCCCCGGCGGATCATGAGTCCCCTCGCCCATCTGCTCCGCTTCCTGATCCGCCTCTACCAGCACACCCTCGGCCTGCTGCTGGGACGCTGCTGCCGGTTCGAACCCTCCTGCTCGAATTATATGCTGGAAGCCATCCGCCTCCATGGGGTAGGGTACGGCGTTTGGCTCGGCCTCCGGCGCATCGCCCGGTGCCATCCCTGGAACCCCGGCGGGTTCGATCCCGTCCCGCCCCGCCGGACAACACCCCTTGCGAAAGATTGAAACGATGAAAAGAAAAGATTGGATCCCGGTCGCCATCCTGTTTGTCCTGCTGCTGGCCTATCCCACGATTGACCGCAAGGTCGTCACCAAATTCTTCCCGCCCAAAACCCCGCCCCCGGCCGCCGTCGAGGAACCCTCCACCCCCGCCGATGCCTCCGCCCCTGCGGAACTGACCGCCCCGGCCGCCGAAAACGCCCCTATCCCCGTCCGGGAGGAAACCGAAGCCCCCGCCGACGCCGTCTCCGAACCGGCCCCCGACACCGCCCCCGACCGCCAAAAAGCCCCGGAACAGCTCCATGTCCTCGCCAACAGCCGACTCGAACTCACCCTCTCCTCCCACGGCGCCGGCGTGGTCCGCGCCGCCCTGACCGACCGCCTCCACGATTCCCTTCGCTTCCCCGCCGAGGCCGGCTCCGACACCCCCGTCACCTTCGATTTCTCCGACCGCCCCGCCGCCGCCCCTGTCGGCTATCCCGGACTGCTTGACCGCGATGACTTCGAAGTGGCCGACGCTTCCGCGGAATCTGTCACCTACCGCAAAACGCTCCCCGCCGGGCTCGTCCTTTCCCGCACCCTGACTCTCGGCGAAGGCTATCAGGTCCGCATCCGCGAAACCGTCCAGAACACCTCTTCCGCCCCGATCGCTCTCCGCCGGTACGGCCTCCAGGCCGGCTTCATGGAAAATCTTGCCGGCGAGTCCGAAGACCGCACCCCCCTGCTCGGGCTCGATACCCTCACCGGCAGCCAGTCCGTCAAATACTGGGCCGGCAAATTCGACAACTGGTTCCCCGCCAAGGACCGATCCGTCCAGGCGCAATCCATCCCGGGCCCCGATGAAGATCCCGTCCATGTGGACTGGGTCGCTGTCAAAAACAAGTACTTCACCCAGATCCTCACGCCGGAAAACGGCGCGGACCGCTGCACCGCCCTGGCCGCCCGCGGTGCGCCCGTCCAGTCCAGCTTCCTGTTCCTGTTCCCGCGCACCGACCACCCCATCGCCCGCATTTCCGCTTCCCTGGCCCTGCCCGCCTACGACATCGCCCCCGGCCAGCTGCTCGTCCAGAACGCCACCTTCTACATCGGCCCCAAGGTCTATGCCGAACTCAAGGCCAACGGCCCCCACCAGGAAGATATCCTGCAGCTCGGCTTCTGGCGCCCCATCGGCATCCTCATCCTCAAGATCATGGTCTGGATCCAGGCCCACGTCTGGCCCTACAGCTACGGCCTCGCCATCATCCTGCTCACCTTCCTCATCCGCATCGTCTTCTGGCCGCTCAACCACAAATCCATGGTCAGCACCCGCCACATGCAGGAAGTCCAGCCCCTCGTCGCCGCCCTCAAGGAGAAATACAAGGGCGACCCCCAGAAACAGCAGCAGGAAATGATGGCGCTCTACAAGGAGCACAAAATCAACCCCATGGGCGGCTGCCTGCCCATGCTCATCCAGATCCCCGTCTTCTTCGCGCTCTTCGTCGTCCTCCGCGGCGCCATCGAACTGCGCTTCTCTTCCTTCCTCTGGATCGCCGATCTCTCCACCCCCGAGAACCTCTTCAAGGATGTCCTGCCCGTCCCCATCAACATCCTGCCCATCTTCATGGGCCTGACGATGTGGATTCAGCAGAAGATGACTCCCACCAGCGATCCCCAGCAGCAGAAAATGATGATGATGATGCCCGTCATCTTCACCGTCATGTTCTATTCCTTCCCCTCCGGCCTGTCTCTCTACTGGTCCACCAACCAGGTGCTGATGATCGTGCAACTGGCCTGGATGCGGAAATTCCACCCCGCTCCCGTCAAGCGGTAGAAGCGGATGCCCCCGGCCGCCGGCATGCCCCCCCCCC
>CAZHSS010000150.1:0-4554 GCA_964535205.1 uncultured Verrucomicrobiota bacterium | reverse complement strand
TGGCCGTACTGGTTGGTCAGCGAATAGATCGGCCGCAGCAGGTCGAGCTGCTTGATGATTTCGGCGGGCTTCAGACCGAACACCTGGCGGACGGCCTTGGCGATCTTGTCGTCGGCCACGGTGCCGGTGCCGAAGGTGTCCACGTGGACGGAAACCGGTTCGGGATAGCCGATGGCATACGCCAGCTGGACTTCGCAGCGACGGGCCAGCTTGGCCGCCACGATGTTCTTGGCGACGTAGCGGGCCATGTAGGCCGCGCTGCGATCCACCTTGGAGGGATCCTTGCCGGAGAACGCGCCGCCGCCGTGGCGGCCCATGCCGCCGTAGCTGTCCACGATGATCTTGCGCCCGGTCAGGCCGCAGTCGCCCTGCGGACCGCCCGTCACAAAGCGCCCCGTCGGATTGACGTGATACGTGGTCCGTTTGTCCAACAGCTTCGCCGGCACGGAGGTCTTGATCACCTTTTCGATGATCTCCTTGCGGATCTGCTTGTTCGACACATGGGGCGCATGCTGGGTGGACACCACCACCGTGTCCACGCGGACGGGACGGCCACCGGCATCGTACTCCACGGACACCTGGCTCTTGGAATCGGGGCGCACCCACGGCATCTTGCCGGCCTTGCGCAGATCGGTCAGCTTGCGCATGATCCGGTGCGCCAGCACGATCGGCATCGGCATCAGTTCGGGGGTCTCGTCGCAGGCATACCCGAACATCATGCCCTGGTCGCCGGCGCCCTGCTCGGCCGTGGCCTTGCCCGACGCCTTCTGGGCGTTCACGCCCTGCGCAATGTCCGGCGACTGGTTTTCAATCGCCACCAGCACCGCGCAGATGTTGGCATTGAAGCCGGCTTCCTGGTGGTTGTAGCCGATCTCGCAGACCGCCTTGCGGGCGACTTCGGCATAGTTGACGATGGCCTTGGTGGTGATTTCGCCGGCCACGACCAGCATGCCGGTCTTGGCCAGGGTTTCGCACGCCACGCGGCTCTTCGGGTCCCGGGCCAGGCACGCGTCGAGAATCGCATCCGACACGGCGTCGCAGACCTTGTCGGGATGGCCTTCGGAAACGGATTCGGAGGTGAACACAGTATTTTTGGACATGGAAGGAGCTCCTTTGGGTTTTCCAACAGATGAAGCGGAATCTACCCGATTATTCCGCCAGTTCAAGCAATTCCGGCGCATGGCGCCGCAGAAAACCGCGGCAGCGCTCCAGCACCTCGGCCCCGCTGGAGAGCCCGCGGGCCGCGTCGGCCAGCTCCCGGGCGTCGTCCATGCGGATGCGGCGGATGACATCCTTGACCACCGGCACGGCCCCCGGGCTGACACTGAGTTCGGTCACCCCCAGCCCGAGCAGCAGCGGCACCAGCAGGGGCTGGGCCGCCATTTCGCCGCACACCCCCGTCCAGATGCCGTGGCGGCGCCCGGCCTCCACCGTCTGCCCGATCAGCTGCAGCACGGCCGGATGCGTCGGCTCGTACAAATGCGCAACCCGCTCGTTCACCCGGTCCACCGCCAAGGTGTACTGCACCAGATCGTTGGTCCCGATGCTGAAGAACTTCACCTTCGGCGCAATGGCCTCGGCAGTCAGCGCCGCCGACGGGATTTCGATCATCACGCCGACCTCGATGCCGCGGTTGAACGGCTGGCCGGCTTTGTCCAGTTCATCCATGCACTCTTGCAGAATGGCGTTGGCCTGGTCCACTTCTCCGGCGCTGCTGATCATCGGATACATGACGCGCAAACCGGGATTCAGCGCCGACGCGCGCAGGATGGCGCGGAGCTGGGCCTTGAAGAAGGCCGGGCGCGCCAGGCTCAGCCGGATGGCCCGCCAGCCCAGGAACGGATTGGCCTCCACCGTCCGCCGGTCCCCGGCCGGCAGCTTGTCCCCGCCGAGATCCAGCGTGCGGATAATCGCCGTGTCGGGCAGGATCCCGCGCGCCACCTCCGCATAGGCCGCGTATTGCTGCTCCTCGCTGGGATTGCCTTCGTTGGCCAGATACAGGTACTCGCTGCGGAACAGGCCGATGCCCCGGGCGCCGCGCGCCCGGACCGCCTTGACATCCGCCGGCATTTCGATGTTCGCCGCCAGCTCGACCGCCGTGCCGTCCAGCGTCTTTGCGGGTTCGTCCCGGAGCGTCTCCAGCCGCTTCTGGATCACCGCGCGGCTGCGCGCCAGACGGGTGTATTCCTCCTCCTGGGCGGCCGTCGGATGAAGCACCAGCCGGCCGCGAACCCCGTCGAGAATCGCGCGGTCACCGTCCCGGAGCTGCGAACAGACGTCATGCAGCCCGACCACGGCCGGCAGCTCCATCGCCCGAGCCATGATCGCCGCATGCGAAGTCGGGCTGCCCAGTTCCATCGCCAGGCCGAGAATCTTGCGGCGATCGAGCGCCGCCATCTCGGAGGGGGGAATGTCATGGGCCACCACGATCCGCGGCGATTCGATGCCCGCCAGCCAATCGCTGCCGCCGCCCATCAGGTTGCGCAGAATACGGCGGGTCACGTCGCGAATGTCCGTCGCGCGCTCGCGCAGATAGTCGTCTTCCATCTGCAGCAGCGTCTGCGCATACCGCTCGGACACCTCCATCAGCACCTTTTCGATGTTCCGGCGCTTCTCCCGCACGTCGCGGTACACTTCGTCCACGAAGCTCGGATCATCCACCACCTGCAGGTGCGCCTCGAATATGCCCGCGCTTTCCCCGCCCATCGCTTCCCCCACCCGTTCCTGGATGTCGTGAAGCTGCCGCCGGGTTTCGATCAGGGCCGCTTCCAGCCGGACCATTTCGCGCGGCACGTCCTCCGGCGGGATCGCATATTCCGGCAGCGGATCGTCGCCGCCCTGGAGAACCAGGACCAGCCCCGCCACCACCCCCGGCGAGACCCCGATTCCCTTGAATTCGAGATCCCGTTTCTCCGGCATGCGTTCAGTCCTCGAAGAATTTCTGTTCGAACAGCTCGGCCAGGGCCTGCAAGGCGTCCGCCGCATCCGCGCCACTGGCCAGGATTCGCATCTTGGCGCCATGATGCCCTTCCAGCGTCAGCAGCCCCATGATGCTCTTGGCATTCACCTTCACCCCGTTTTTTTCCAGCAGGATTTCGCACGCGAAGCGGGAGGCCGTTTTGACCAGCAGGGCGGCCGGACGCGCATGAATGCCGTAGCGGTTCTGCACGACGACATCGCGGCTCAGCGGCTCCGGGGACTTGGCGGCGGATTCAGGGTCGGGACTCACGATCAGGTTTCCTTCCGGGACAGCACCATCTTGAGGCGCTCGTCCAGTTCGCGGGCCGCATCGTGGCCCATCTGCTTCAGGCGCGCGTTCAGGGCCGCCACCTCCACCACATTGGTCAGATCGCGCCCGGCCGCCACCGGCACCGTCACCAGCGGAATCTCGACGCCCAGCACGTTCCGGGTCGCCGTGTCCAGCCCCGTGCGGTCAATGTCGTCCTCTTCGGCCGTGGGCTTGCGCATGCGGATGATCAGGTCCAGCCGCATGGCCCCGCGAATGGACGACACGCCGAAGAGCCGCGGCACGTGGATGATTCCCAGCCCGCGGATTTCCATGTGCTCCCGCGTGATCTCCACGGCCGAGGCCTGGATGGTTCCCGTGCTGTCGCGGGTCAGGATCGTGGTGTCGTCCGCCACCAGGCTGTGCCCGCGCTTGATCAGCGCCAGGGCGATTTCGCTCTTGCCGATGCCCGGCTCCCCCTCCAGCAGCACCCCCATGCCGTTGATTTCGATCATCGTGCCGGCCACCCGGATGCGCGGGCTGGAGAGGTTCTGCAGCAGCACCGTGCCGGCGTTCATGAAGTGCCCCGTCACCAGGCGCGTGCGCATGACCGGGATGCCCAGTTCTCCGGCCGTCTTGCGGACATACACCGGCATGTGGCGGCCGCGCGACAGCACGACCGCCGGCACGTTGCGCAGGATCCGGTAGCGCTGCTGGCGTTCGTCCGGGCGCAGGCTGCCCATGTAGGTCATCTCCGCCAGCCCGAGGACCTGGATGCGGCGGTAGGCGAAATAACGCAGAAAGCCCGCCAGCGCGAGACCCGGGCGGTTCAGCGCCACCTCGGTGATCTCGCGCCCGACGGCCTGGTCCGCGTTCGCCTCCCAGTCCAGTTCCAGCGATTCGCGGCCGGCCTCGTAAAAGTCGGCTACCGTGATCCGCGAGGTTTCGGCGATTCTCCACATGGGCGCTGTCCTTCCCGGTCCGCCGCCCCCTAGACGCCGGGCTCCTCTTCCACTTCCGCCAGGCGCTGGCGCTCGTGGTGTCGCTCGATCATCTTTTCGCGGGCCTTGCGCAGCTGCTTGTCCAGCTTGTCCGCCGCCGCGTCAATCGCCGCATACAGGTCGTCGGTCGTTTCCTGGGCCACTTCGCGCAGCTTGTCGCGCCCCTGCACGATGACCGCCGCCGTGAAACGGTACTTTTCGTGCGCCAGGATCACGTGGGCGCTCTCTACCCGCGGATAGTCCGCCAGGACCGGTTGCAGCCGGCCGTCCACATACTCCTTCATTCCCTCGTTCACCGTCACATTCCGTCCTGTGATCTGAATGTCC
>CAZHSS010000149.1:0-4572 GCA_964535205.1 uncultured Verrucomicrobiota bacterium | reverse complement strand
CGGCTCCGGGTTTTCTTTTTCCAGGCCCGCGGCTGAAAACCCACAGAAGGGCCGGCGGACAGGTTCCATCCGGAATTGCTCCGGAATTCGGGAAGGGGCGCATTTCATCACACCCCCCTCTCCCGCACAAGCCTTATTTTCAGGCTTTTTTTCCACACCCCGCGCGCGTAGAATGCCCAGCCCCATGCCGAACCGTCTCTTTTGGATCTGCCTGATGGCCGCCTCGACCGGCCTCGCCGACGTGCCGGCCCGCACCGTGCCGCTGACCATCGCCACGGCCAACCTGTCCGACAACCGCACCCAGGCCTACGAAGACCCCGCCATTCGCATCCTCCAGGCCCTCCAACCCGACATCCTGGCCATCCAGGAATTCAACTACAAGGCCGGCACCTCCCAGGACCTCGCCCGGCTCCTCTTCGGCCCCGGCGCCCACTTCGCCCGCGAAAAAGGCGGCGCCCGCCTGCCCAACGGCATCATCTCCCGCTACCCCATCCTCGCGCACGGCCAATGGGAGGATCCCTACATCCAGAACCGCAGCCTGTTCTGGGCCACCGTCGCCATCCCCGGCCCCCGGCCGATCCACGTCATCAGCGTCCATCTGGTCCAGCGCAACGCCTCCCGCCGCACCCCCCAGGCCCGCCACCTCCTCCGCCTCATCCGCGACCGCTTCCCCCCCGACGATTATGTTGTCCTCTGCGGCGATTTCAACACCACCTCCCGCGCCGCCGAAGCGCTTGCCGTGCTCACCGCCTGGTTCGACGACTCCGCCCAACCCGCCGACCAGGACGGCAACCCCCATACCAATGCCCCCCGCACCCGGCCCTATGATTTTGTCCTGCCCAATCCCGCCCTCGCCCGCCACCATGCCCCGACCGTTCTCGACGGCGTCGTCTTCCCCGGCGGCCTCGTCTTCGACACCAGCCTCTGGAATCCCCCCCCGCCTCCCGCACAATGGGAAGATACCGCCGCGGATATGCAGCATCTCCCCGTTATGAAAACCTTCCAGATCCCCCTGCCCTGATCCCGGCCCCGCGACATCGGCCGCCCGCAGGCGGCCTTTCGGCCGCTTCCCGGCCTTTCCCCTTCCGGCGGGCAGGACGGACATCTCCTTTGCGATTGCCCCCGCCGGCTCCGGGGGGCTAGAATGCCGGACGTAGAACCCCTTGCGGAGGAAATCCAGATGACCGATCCGAACCCCATCCCGAGACCGCCGGCTGACGGCGGAGAATCCACCGCTCCCGACCCGACCGACGCCCAGGGCGCCCTGTCCGTCCCCCCTCCGGTGCCCCAGCGGCAGCCGGGTTTCCTCCGCCGCCTGTTCATGTCGCGCAAGAAGCAGCAGGCGCTCGCCGTTCAGAACGGCTACCTCGAAATGGTGGACCTGATCCGCGCCATCCGCAGCCATCTGGACCGGCAGGAAACCGTCCAGACCCGCGTGCTCTCCATGCTGGAAAAAGTGCCCGACACCATGGAGCGCCAGCATGAAGTCATGTCGCTGTTCAAGCAGCAGCTCGAAAACAACATGGAAAACGACCGGCGGCTCACCGACAGCATGGGACGCCTCAGCGGCACCCTCGACGCCATGAACGAATCCCAGAAGGCCTCGTCGCGGACCATCACCGACCTGATCGGCCGCTCCCGCGAAACCGAACAGCTGTTGCGCGAAGTCATGCGCCGGGCCGAACGCCGCATGACTTTTCTGATCGTCTTCTTCCTCCTGCTGGTGATCGGCGGCGGATTCTACGTGGTCCACCGGCAAAACCGACCCGCCGCGCCCGCCGCCGAATCGGCGATCGAGCCGGCGGCCGCCGAAACCCCGGCCGAACCGGCCGTGTCACCCGCCCCCGAGCCCCCGGCACCGGACACCCCGGCACCTGCGCCGGAAGCCAAACCGAAGGAAAACAAAAAGCCGGCAGAGCCTGCCCGCGACCTGGCGCCGGACCCCATCGGAAAGAAATCGGAACCGGAGGCCATCCTCCCTGCCGCCAAGGACAAAAAATCCGCACCGGCGGCGGCCAAGCCCCGTAAGAAAGACAAGGTCAGGGACAAGCCGAAAGACCGCCCGGCGACTGAACCCCGCGACTCCAAACCGCCCAAAGCCGATCCGCCTCCGGCCGCTCCCGCCGAGACGGCCGAACCGGCAACGCCGTCAGATGCCTCTGCGCCTCTCCCCCTCCCGCCCGAAGCCGCCGATCTGACGCTCGCCCCCCTGCAAAAAGCGCTCGATTCCTCCGGCGCTGAACCGGCTCCCGAAACTCCGGTTTCCCTTCCATGATTCCTCCGGACTCCCCGGAACGGCTGGATGCCTTTTTCTTCGAGGCGTTCGTCGAAGAAGCCGAACGCCTGCACCATCATGCCGCCGGTGCCGGATTGCGCATCGGCACCACCGCCCATACCATCCAGGAATCCGGACACCCTGCGCCGCCCGCCCCCGTCATCAGCATCCGTACCCAGTCCGTCCCTCCCGCGGCATGGGCGGGTCACCTGAAGGGTCTGCTGAGCCGCTCCACGGGCTACGACCATTTGCTGACCTGCCGCGCCGCCATGGGCGGGCGCTGCCCGCCCCTGGGCTATCTGCCGCTGTACTGCGCCCGGGCCGTCGCCGAACAGGCCCTGCTGCTCTGGACCGCCCTGCTCCGGCGCCTGCCCCGCCAGCTCAGCCAGTTTGAACGGTTTCATCGCGACCATCTGACCGGACGGGAAAACACCGGACAAACCCTCGCCATCTGGGGCGTGGGCCACATCGGCCATGAAATCTGGCGCATCGCCACCGCCCTCGGTCTGAATACCGTCGGCGTGGATCCCGTCCACCGTCATGCCGAGGTCACCTATGTGTCCCCCGAAGAGGCGCTGGAACAGGCCGATATCCTCGTCTGCGCCATGAATCTGACGCCGCGAAACCGGGGCTATTTCAGCGCCGAACGCCTGGCGCAAGCCCGACGGAAACCGCTTCTGGTCAATATCGCCCGCGGCGAGTTCACCCCCGCCGCCGCGCTGGAAACCGCTTTGGATCACGGCTGGCTCTCCGGCGTCGCGCTGGATGTCTATAACGAGGAAACCAGCCTGGCCGCCGCCTTGCGCGCCGGGCAGTCCGATGCGCTCACCCCGGACAACCAGGCCCTGCTTCGCCTGCGACAACACGCCAATGTCCTGCTGACCCCCCACAACGCCTTCAATACCGCCGAAGCCGTCGAACGCAAATCCGAGCAGTCCATCCGCACCCTGCTTCACTTCCGCCAAACCGGCGCATTCCTCTGGCCGGTGCCGGAAGAATAGCCCCCCCTTTTTTCACCCGGCCTCAGTCCTGGAATCCCCGCCAGCGGCGAGCCGCAGCCGCAGGCCGGGCACACCACGAAGGCAGGCATTCCGCCAGGATTTCCGGCAGCAGCCCCGACCGGTCCAGCGCCTTCAACGGAACCCATTCAAAGGCCAGGTGCGCCTCAGCCGAAGCCGGGTCTGCGGCCGGAGAAAGACCCGGGCAACCCACTTCGAATACCAGCGATATTTCGCTGGTCCGGCCATTCCGGACGTCATAGATCTGTTCCACCACGCCCAGGAAACGGCCGGCGCGGCACGGCACCCCGAGTTCCTCCCGCCACTCGCGCGCCAGCGCCTGGCGGGAATCCTCGCCCCAATCCACATGGCCGCCCGGCAAATAGACATTGCCATGCTTCCGGTTCCGGCACAGCAGGATCTTGCCCCGCCGGACGCACGCGCCGCGCGACAGGATTTCGATGCGTTTTCCCGCCTTTTTCTTTTTCACGGCCCGTTCAGTCCCCGATGAGTTTGATCAGCACGCGCTTGCGCCGCAGCCCGTCAAACTCGCCGTAGAATATCTGCTCCCAGGGGCCCAGGTCCAGCGCCCCGCCCGTGACCGCTACGACCACCTCGCGTCCCATGACGCTGCGTTTCAGGTGGGCGTCGCCGTTGTCCTCTCCCGTGCGGTTGTGGTCATACTGCGAATGCGGTTTTTCGGGAGCCAGGCTCTCCAGCCAGCGCTCGAAATCCCGGTGCAGACCGCCCTCGTTGTCATTGATGAACACGCTGGCCGTAATGTGCATGGCATTCACCAAACACAGCCCCTCGCGGATTCCGCTGACACGCACCGCCTCTTCCACCTCCGGCGTCAGATTCACGAATCCGCGCCGGGACGCCACATTCATCCACAGTTCTTTTCGAAAGGTCTTCATGTGCTTACTCTGCAAGGTCACTCCGGAATGCACAATCTCCTTTTCTCCTCAGAGCCTTGACCCCTGATTATGGAAGTTATAACTTCCATACTATGGTTGTTATAACAACCATAATCCCGAAAGGAGGGTAAATGAAAAATCTGAATCCCACGTTGTGGCGGACTTGCCGGATGCTGACAGGAACCAATCGTGTCCGTTTGCTTCGGGAATTGCATGATCATCCGGGACAATCGGTCAGTCAGCTGGCGGCCGCCCTCGGCATCGGCCCGTCGGATGCCAGCCAGGAGCTGCGGCGAATCCAGTCCCGGGGGCTGCTGAAATCCGAACGGGTAGTGTTCAGAAAGTTCTGCAAAAAGGAAAGGTCATGGTAATTCCTGTGTAG